>NZ_JBWKES010000021.1:0-18243 GCF_056435325.1 Streptomyces sp. NPDC043952 | reverse complement strand
TACGTAGGTCTGCCGACTCTCCGCCCCCCCCCCCCCCCCCCCTCGCCCCCCCCCCCCCCCCCCCCCCCCCCCCCCCCCCCTCCGCCCCCCCCCCCCCCCCCCCCCCCCCCCCCCCCCCCCCCCGCGCCCCGCGACTTCCGTGCGGGGAACGGCTGTTGTCAGGGGTGGTGCGGCGGCGGAGGCGGGATCGTCGCCAGGCCCGGCGCCGGTTCGGGCCAGACCAGCAGGACCGGGCAGGGGGCGTGGTCGACGGCGAAGCGTACCGCCGGACCGAGGCTGCGCGGCCCGAGCCGGGAGCGGTCCCCGTCGCGCGCCAGCACCAGCAGATCGGCGCCCTCCGCGGCGGCCACCACCTCCCGCTCGACCCGGCCCGCCCGCTCCTCGCGGACACACGGCCGGCCGAGGCGCTCGGCCGCCGCCGCCAGCAGTTCGGCCGCCGAGGAATCGCCCAACTCCTCCAGCAGGGCCCCCGGATCGCGCTCCCGGTGCCCGCGGCCGAGCAGCCCCGCGAACGCGCCGTGCGCCACGCCGGGCACATCGGGCCCGCTGACGTGCAGCAGCACCACCTCGGCGGACTGCGGCGCATGGGTGCGCACGGCGTCCACACAGGCGGGCCAGGTGCCCTCGACCAGCCAGGCGATCACCCGCATCGGATCGGCCTCCCGTCAGAAAACGTGCAGCGACCCCCACAGTGCCACCACCGCGACCGCGAGGGAGGACGGCACGGCGAGCAGACCCAGCCGGGTGAACTCGCCGAGGTTCACGCCGTGCTCGTGCTGGTGCACGATCCGCCGCCACAGCAGCGTGGCCAGCGACCCGGCGTAGGTCAGGTTCGGCCCGATGTTCACCCCGAGCAGCACCGCGAGCACCGCACCGGGACCGGCCGGGGCCGCGAGGGGCAGCAGGACGAGGACGGCGGGCAGGTTGTTGACGATGTTCGCGAGGACGGCGGCCAGCGCGGCGGTCCCCAGCAGCGCGGGCAGCCCGGTGCCGCCCGGCACCACGTGCCCGAGCACATCCGCGAGCCCGTTGTCCACCACCGCCCGCACCACGATGCCCAGCGCGAGCACGAACGCGAGGAACGCCGGGGCCGCCGCCCGCACCACCGCGAGCGGGGTCGCCTCGCGGCGCAGCAGCGCCCGCCCGGCCAGCACCAGCGCCCCGGCCGCCGCCACCCAGGCGGGCTCCACACCGAAGGCCGAGGCCACCACGAACCCGGCCAGCGTGCAGGCGACGGTCACCAGCGCGAACCGGGGGAAGACGGGCGGCTCGCCCGCGTCCCGGCCCGCCGGTGCCGCCGCCGCGAGGTCACCGGCGAAGAACCGCCGGAACACCAGGTACTCGACGCCGATCGCCGCCAGCCACGGCAGCGCCATCAGCGCCGCGAACCGGGTGAAGCTCAGCCCGCTCGCCGCGAACGCCAGCAGGTTCGTCAGATTGGACACCGGCAGCAGCAGCGACGCCGTGTTCGACAGATGCGTGCAGGCGTACACATGCGGCTTGGGGCGTACGCCGGTGCGCGCGGCGGTGGCGAACACCACCGGGGTGAGCAGCACGATCGTGGCGTCCAGGCTGAGCACGGCGGTGATCGCGGAGGCGAGCACGAACACCGCCGTCAGCAGGCGCACCGGGCGCCCCGCCGCCCAGCGGGCCATCCACGCCCCGCAGGCCCGGAACAGGCCCTCCACCGCGCAGAAGTGGGCGAGCACCAGCACCGCCGCGAGGAAGCCGACCACCGGGCCGAGCTGTTCGGCCTCGGCACGGGCGTGGTCGAGGGAGATGGCGCCGGTGCCGATCGCGATCCCCGCGGCCGGGACGGCCATCACCGCCTCCGGCCACCCGAAGGGCCGTACGACGGCGAAGACGAGCACCGCGAGGAGCAGTACGGCGGCGAGTGCTTCGGCGAGCGGGCTGTTCAGGGCGGGTCCTTCCGGATGCGGTCAGGCGGTCCCGCCCATGAAAACACCCGCGCGTGAGGGCGGACGCCCCGGCCGTACGGCGACGGCCGGGGCGGGCGCCGTCAGGGCGCGGTGCCGGGGCTCAACACGGTCAGGAAGACGGCCGAGGAGTTGCCGGAGACGGGGACCTCGCCGCCCGTCCACGTCACCTTCAGATGATCGCGTTCATCCGGCGGGGTGATCAGCAGGGCCGCCGGCCGGGCCGTCTTCGCGCCGCTGACCCCCGGATTGGAGAAGGTCAGTCCGGCCCACGCGCTCTGGCCCGGCCTGAGGGTAATCGTCTTGGACGAGCCCGACTCCCGTCCGGGGTTGGGGCCGAGCTGGCCGCCGGACGCGTTCACGAAGGCCGCGCCGGGGAAGCCGCGCACCGTGCAGGTGCGCCCCGAGATGTTGGTGAGCACCACGGGGAAGTTCTCCTGCCCGGCGCCCGGATCGTTGCGGCCCACCGAGGCGCGCAGTTCGGAGGTGTGGCAGCGGGTGCTCGCCGCGGTGGTCCGGCCGCCGCCCGAGGTGGCGGACGCCCGCGTCGCCGCCGTCGAGGGGGCGCCGGTGGACGCGGAGGTGGCGGGGGAGGCCGCGGTCGTGGTGCCGGCGGCCGCCGGTGAGGAGCCGGCGGTCGCGGGCGCCGCCGTACCCGAGGACGTCATGGGGGCACTGCTGTGCACGGTCTGGCCGTTGCCGCAGGCGGTCAGCAGGCCCAGCACGGCGACCGAGCCCGCGAACAGGGCTCCGCGCCGCGCGGACCGGGGGGTGTACACCATGTCGCTCAACACTCCTGGTTGGTCGGGGCACGCGACGGACGCGTGCCTACGGTGCCGAGTGCGCCGTCACCCCACTCCGATGCACGGACCGTGGGAAAAGTTCGGAACACGGGGATTCTTTTTCCCGCTCCGGGCCCGGCCCGACCCTCGGCTCACCCCTCAGCGCACCCGCAGGGAGCGCAGTACGCCATCGGTGGCGTCGCCGTCACCCCGCTGGCGTAGCTGCGCGTACACCTGCGGTTCGCCGGCGCCGCCCGCCGGGACGAGCGCGGACTCGGTGATCGAACCGCCGTCCGGACAGCCGCTCCAGGCCCGCACCAGGCCCTGCCAGTCCGCGCTGCGGAAGGCGTGGCCGCCGGTGTAGTGACAGCCGGTGTGGGTGAGCGCCTTCACCCGCGCGGTGACATCGCCGTGCGCGCTGACCCCGACGAACACACCGTCCACCGGAGCGGCCGGATCGGGCCAGTGGGCCAGGTCGTCGGCCACCACCAGGCCCGGCTCGTCCCCCGCGCCCAGACCCAGCGCCCGCGGGTTCCAGCCGCCGTCGCGCAGCTCGCGGTCCCAGGCCGCCGGCACGCGCACGCTCACCCGGCCGCTCGCGTCCGCCACCCGCGGCTGGTCCGGGGCCCCGCCGCGGTGCGGCAGCACGGTCACCGCGACCGCCGCCACCACGGCCGCGGCCAGCGCGGCCACGGACAGCGTCACCGCGTTCAGCCGGCCGCGGACCCGGTCGAGCCGCCGCCGCCCGCGCGGCGCCGCCGCCAGCCGGTCCAGCTCCGCCGCGAACTCCCGCGCCCCCGGCCAGCGCCGCGCCCGGTCCGGCTCCAGCGCCCGCAGCAGCGCCCGCGCCACCTCCTCGCCGAGGTCCGGCCGCAGCCGCGCGGGCGGCACCACCTTGCCGGGCGGCCCCGGCACGCTCCCGGTGACCAGCTCGTAGCCGACCGCGCCCAGGCTGTAGACGTCGGCCCGCTCGTCGATGCCCGCGCCCGGCTCCGCCTGCTCCGGCGGCCGGTAGCCCGCCGAGCCCGCCGCCAGGGTCAGCACCGAGCCCTGCGCCAGGCTCTTGGCGAGCCCCAGATCGGCCAGCAGCACCCGCCGGGTACCGTCCGGGGCGGTGTGCAGCAGCACATTGGTCGGCTTGATGTCGCGGTGCACGATCCCCGCCTCGTGCAGCGCCGCCGCGGCCCGCGCCGCCTGCGCCGTCAGCGCCAGCGCCTCCGGCACCGGCAGCGGGCCGTCCTCCAGCAGAGCGGCGAGGGTGCCGCCGTCGGCGTACTCCATCACGAAGTACGGCCTGCCGTCCGGGAGTTCACCGATGTCGTAGACCTGCACCACCCGGCTGGAGCCGGCCCGGCGCAGCAGCCGCGCCTCGGACAGGAAGCGGTCCCGGACGTCCAGCCGGTGCGACCAGTTCTCGGCGAGCACCTTCACCGCCACCGGTGCCTCGAGCTCCGGGTCGTGGGCGAGCCACACGGTGGCGAAGGCGCCGGTGCCCAGCGGCCGTTCGAGGCGGTAGCGGCCGATCCGCTCCAGGGAGTGCATACGACTATCATGCCTGCCCTGAGATCGACTCGAAGGGGGCTGTGACGTGCGGGACGAGGCGCCGGTGGAGGAACTCGCCCGGCATGCCGCCGCCGGGGACCCGGCGGCCCTGGAGCGGCTGCTGACCGAGCTGCGGCCCGACGTCGTACGCCGCTGCGGACGCTTCCTGCCCTGCCGGGAGGACGCCGAGGAGGCCGCGCAGGACGTGCTGCTCCAAGTGGCCCGGCACATCGGCGGGTTCGAGGGCCGCAGTCGCTTCGGCACCTGGCTGTACACCGTGGTCGCCAACTGCTGCCGGCAGAAGTACCGCGAGCTGAAGCGGCGGGCCGCCGAGCAGCCCGCCGCCATCGAGCCGGCGCACGCCGTCGACCCGCGCACCACCAGCGTCATCGCCGGCTCACGGGTGGACCTGCTGGAGGCGCTGGAGCGGCTGGAGCGGGAGCATCCGCAGCTGGTCGCGCCGCTGGTCTACCGGGACATCTGCCAGCTGGACTACGCCGAGGCCGCCGAACGCGCGGGCATCCCGCTCGGCACCTTCAAGTCCCGCCTGCACGAGGCCCGCAAGCAGGTACGGCCCTGGCTCACCAGCCTGTGACCGCGGCTAGCGTTCCTCCTCGAACAGCGGCAGCTCGGCCCAGATCGTCTTGCCGTCGGTGGTGTGCCGGCTGCCCCAGCGCTGGGTGAGCTGGGCGACCAGCAGCAGCCCCCGGCCGCCCTCGTCGAACGTCTTGGCCCGGCGCAGATGCGGGGCGGTCGGATTGGCGTCGGAGACCTCGCAGATCAGCGTGGCCGCGTCATGGATCAGCCGGAGCCGGATCGGATGGGCGCCGTAGCGGATCGCGTTGGTGACCAGCTCGCTGACCACCAGTTCCGTGGTGAACGCGGCCTCGCCGAGCCCCCAGGTGTCCAGCTGCTCCACCACCTGCTTGCGGATCGGCGCGACCAGCGCCGGGTCCGCCGGGATGTCCCAGGTCGCCACGCGGGAGGCGGGCAGGCCCTGGGTGCGGGCGAGCAGCAGCGCCACGTCGTCGGCGGCGCCGCCGGTCGGCAGCAGGGTGCGCAGGACGCGGTCGCAGGAGACGTCCAGCGAACCGGCGCCCGTGCTCAGTGCCTGGAACAGCATCGCGCGCCCGGCGTCCCCGTCCCGCTCCCGCGAGGTGACCAGACCGTCCGTGTACAGCGCGATCACGGTGCCCTCCGCCAGCTCCACCTCGGTGGACTCGAACGGCAGCCCGCCCAGGCCCAGCGGCGGCCCCGCGGGCAGCTCCAGCTCCTGCGGGCGGCCGTCCGGCGGCAGCAGCACGGGCGGCGGATGCCCGGCGCGGGCCAGCGTGCAGCGCCGCGACACCGGGTCGTAGACCGCGTACAGACAGGTCGCGCCGACCTCGCCGGTGGCGCCGTCGCCGCCCGCCTCCTCGGCGAGCCGCACCACCAGGTCATCCAGGTGCGTGAGCAGTTCGTCCGGCGCGAGGTCGATGTCCGCGAGGGTGCGTACGGCGGTGCGCAGCCGGCCCATGGTGGCCGATGCCTGGATGCCGTGCCCGACCACGTCCCCGACGACCATCGCGACCCGCAGCCCCGACAGCTGGATCACGTCGAACCAGTCGCCGCCCACCCCCGCCCGCGCCGCCGGCAGATACCGGGAGGACGCCTCCAGCGCCGCCGTGCGCGGCAACGTACGGGGCAGCAGGCTGCGTTGCAGGGCGAGGGCGGTCTCCCGCTCCCGCGAGTAGCGCCGGGCGTTGTCGATGCAGACGGCGGCGCGGGTGGTGATCTCCTCGGCCAGCAGCCGGTCGTCGGAGTCGAAGCCGTCCGGGCGCCGGTGCCGGACGAAGACCGCGACCCCCAGGGTGAGCCCGCGGGCTCGCACCGGGACCGACATCGTGGAGTGGATGCCGAAGGCCCGCACCTGCCGGGTGCGGGCGCTGTTCCAGTTCATCCACGGATGCATGTCGCCCGCGGACTTCGAGGCGATGATGGTGCGGCCCGCGGTCAGCGAGTCCGCCTGCGGGGAGCCGCCCGGATAGCGCTCGGTCTGCCCCGGCTCCATCACCGCCTCCGGCACCCCGTCCAGGACGGAGCGGTGGGCGGCCCGGCGCAGCGTCACCGGGGTGGCGATGCGGGCCGGGGGCTCACCGCCGTACTCCTCGGGGTCCAGCAGGTCGATGGTGACGAAGTCGGCGAGCGCCGGCACGCACATGTCGGCCAGCTCCTGCGCCGTACGGGTGACGTCGAGGGTGGTGCCGATGCGCACGCTCGCCTCGTTGACGAGCTGGAGCCGCTGCCGCGCCCGGTGGTTGTCGCTGACGTCGTGCGCCGCCAGGCACACGCCCCGCACCCGGCCCGCGCGGTCCCTCACCGGCGCCATCCGGGCGAGCCAGGCGTGCGCCCGGCTCTCGCCGCCCGCCCGCATGAACGTCTGCACGTCCAGCGGCCGGCCGGTGTCCAGCACCTCGCGCAGGCCCCGCGCCAGCTCCTCGCTCTCCGGCCCGTCGACCAGCTCCGTGAAGCGCAGGCCCCGCGCGTGGTCCTCCGGCAGCCCGGAGACCTCGGCCATGGCGTCGTTCATCCGGCGCAGCCGCAGCTCCTCGTCGTACACCGCGGTGGCGCACGGCGACTGGACCAGGCCCGCCTCGCCCAGCGGGTCGTCCGCGGCGGGCGGCTCGGTACGGCGCACCGGGGCGACCAGCACCCACCGGTTCCCCGCGCCGTCGGCGGCCGGGCGGTAGCGGGCGAGCAGCCATACGTCGACGCTGTGGCCGTCGAGGTGGCGCACGGCGAGCGTGCCGTGCCAGCGGGAACCGCGCGGCAGGTCGGGCGCGGGGCCGGTGAGCAGGTTCGCGGCGGGGCGGCCCAGCACCGCATCGGCCCGGTGGCCGAGCAGGCGCCGCGCGCCCTCGTTCCACTCGATCAGTGTTCCGTCGTCATCGATGACAGCTCGGGCCGTCGCCGCCTCGTCGAACGGATAGACCCGGCTCATCGTCGCCGCTCCCAAGCGCACACTCACAGTCAACAGGTGGCACCCCTCGCGACCCCCAGCCTAGTGCTTCCCGCACCCCGCCGGACGCCGGGCCCCGGACGGACGCCGGGGACCTGCCGGTCGCGGTGGTCGGGCGGTGGTGGTCAGGTGGCGTCGTGGGTCCGGGCAGAGCGCAGCCCGGTTTCCGGGAGGCTCCGCGCGGGAGGCGGCACCGCGGATGCCGTTCACCGCCTCCCGCGCGGCGGCCGGTACCGTACGGGATGTGAGGTGACCTGCGGATATTTACGGGTGAGTACCCGAGCGGTACGGTTTGGCCATGCCAGCTCTCAACGTGGAGTTCAGTGACCGGGAACTAGAGGACCTGCGGCAGATCGCCAAGGAGCGCGGTACGTCGATGAAGGCCCTCGTCCGCGAGGCCGCCGCCGCCGACATCGCCCGGCACCGGGCGCTGAAGGAGGGCGCCGCGGCGTTCCGCAGCTTCTTCACCGCGCACGCCGAGGAGTTCGCCGCCGCGTTCCCCGAGGACGAACCGCCCGCGCGGGGCGAGGCCGCCTGAGTGATGCCGCCCGTCATCCACATCGATGTCCCGTGGCTGCTCCAGCGGCATGAAGAGGTCCTGCCCGAGCAGCCCGCGGTGGACGACTTCTCCGCGCTGGTGGCCGCCGTCGCCCGGCACCGGGTCGATCCGCCCCGGCTCGGCGTGGACTCCGACCCCGCCTGGCGGGCCGCCGCCCTGCTGCACACCCTGGCCCTGCTCAAGCCGCTGCCCGCGGCCAACGCCCGCTTCGCCTGCGCCACCGCGGTCGCCTACATGTTCGTCAGCGGCGTCGGCATCGACCCGCCGTACGGCGCGCTGGTGGACCTCGCCCGCGACCTGATCTCCGGCAAGACGGACGTGTACGGCGCGGCGGACCGGCTCCGCTCCTGGCAGATCTGAACGCTGGGCGCGGCGGCGGCAGTCGGCGTCCGGGGCCGGCCATCTCCCGTCAGGGTCCGGGCCGTTCGGCTGCGCGCGCTGGTCGTTCGTCCTCGCCAGCCTCGCCAGCCTCGCCAGCCTCGCCAGCCTCGCCAGCCTCGCCAGCCTCGCCGCTGGCGCCGTGCCCGGCCTCCCCCTGGTGCTCGCCGCCGTCCACCCCCTGATCCGCCGCCCGGTCGCCAGCTTCAGCGTGCGCCCTCGGGCCGACGCTCGGGGCGGTGATCACCGGGTGAACACAGGGAGTCATGAAGGGGGTTCCGGGCGGCCGTGTCGGAATGTTTCCGGACGATTAAATAACCGCTGATTTTCGGCCAATTGACGACTTCCGCAGGGCCGCCGCCGCCCAGTTCCAGGCTCTCGGCGTTCGAATTCCGTGACTTCACGCCACTGCTTCAACACGAAATGTTACCGAAACCTGTGGGGTCGATGTGTGTTTCCGGCGGGGACTCGGCAGAGTGGCGCTCGCCGGTCCGACGTCCCACCGGAAACGGAACCGGCACCCGTCTAGTTCGAGCGGAAGGATGCACACCATGCGGAACACCGCGCGCTGGGCAGCGGCCCTCGGCCTCACGGCCGTCGCCGTCTGCGGACCCCTGACCGGGGCCGCCGTCGCCGCCCCGGACGCCGCCCCGGCCTCGCTCTACGCCCCATCGGCGCTGGTGCTGACCATCGGCCACGGCGGCGACGCGGCCACCGCGACCCCCGAACGCGCCGTCACCCTCACCTGCGCCCCGTCCCCCGGCGGCACCCACCCGGCAGCCACCGAGGCATGCGCCGAACTGCGCGGGGTCGGCGGTGACTTCGCGGCCCTCAAGGCCCGCGAGGGCGTCTGGTGCAACAAGCTCTACGACCCCGTGGTCGTCACCGCCCAGGGCGTGTGGCAGGGCCAGCGGGTCTCCTACGAGCGCACGTTCGGCAACTCCTGTGAGCGGGACGCCGTCGGCGGCAGCCTCTTCGCGTTCTAGCGGGAGCTGCCCGAGGACCGGGATCGCAGGGTCTCCGTACACACCGGATCAGGACCGTGACTGGGGAGTGCGGACCTCTCGGAACGGGGAACCCGCGATCTCGCGCCGGACCGCCGGGCGAAGTGGGGTCGCCCGCCGGATCGCCGGCACACAGAGCCGCTCCCCGGACAGGCCCGTGGGGGGCCTTCCGGGGAGCGGCGAAAAACGAACGGTGCTCAGGCCTTGCGCCGGTGGCTGGTGTCGCACCAGGGATAGCGGCGACTGCGCCGGCAGGTGCACAGAGCGACACGGAAGCGGTCGGAGGACACCGTCGTACCGTCCTCCAGTTCGACCTCGACCGGACCCTCCACGAGCAGCGGCCCCCGCCGCTGCACGGTGATCCGGCGGGCCCGCTCGGCGGGCTCCCGGCCGCGGTCAGCGGATTCGTTCGGCACGGATCACCACCAGCTCCTCCGTCTTCTCGTGCGGCGCGAGCAGCCCGCGCCGGCGCAGCCACTCCTCCCGTGAGCGCAGCACGGGCCCGAGCGCGATCCAGCGCCGCCGCACCACCGCGGCCTTCAGACCCGCGTCGCGCAGCAGTTCCAGGGTGCGGTCGGGATCGCTCAGCGCGGACTGCACGATCAGCACCACGCCCCGCGGCGCCAGCAGCCGGGGGGCGCCCCGGCAGATCCGGTCCAGCAGCAGCCGCCCGTCATGGCCCGCGTCCCAGGCGCGGGACCGGCCGCGCGGCCCGCGCCCGC
Organism: Streptomyces sp. NPDC043952; assembly: GCF_056435325.1. Taxonomy (NCBI): domain Bacteria; kingdom Bacillati; phylum Actinomycetota; class Actinomycetes; order Kitasatosporales; family Streptomycetaceae; genus Streptomyces; species Streptomyces sp. NPDC043952. The sequence goes on along the minus strand of NZ_JBWKES010000021.1, from coordinate 8,321 downwards.
CGTGCGGGGCGGGGACGTAGGGCGGGTTCGCGAGGATCAGGTCGTACGACTGCCCGTGCGCGGGGGCGAAGAGGTCGCCGCGCCGGATCCGCACCGGCAGCCCGAACAGCAGCGCGTTCAGCCGGGCCGTCCACACCGCCCGCCGGGACACGTCCACGGCGGTCACCCGCGCACCCCGCCGGGCCGCCGCGAGCGCCAGCGCCCCGCTCCCGGTGCCCACGTCGAGCACCCGCGCCCCGGCCCGTACCGGCTCCTCGCGCAGGGCCTCGGCCAGCAGCGCGGTGTCGTCCTGAGGGGCGTAGACGCCCGGAAGCAGCAAAGCGATCACGTTCCGCGAGTACCCGAACATTCGGGAAATATGGGTCACGCCGCGCTCGGCTGCTCAAGGGGGACGCGCAGCGCCGAGCGGCCCGCGCGCCAGTCGGCGAGCAGCCGCCGGGCGAGCCGGTCCTCCAGGTACTCGGTCGCGTCGATGCCGAAGGCGATGTCCGCCGCCAACTCCGGTTCCTCCTCCAGCAGTCCGCCGATCACCTCGTGCCGGACCACCTGCTCGTGCACGGCGTCCGCCTCCACGTGCTCGTCGTAGAAGAACTGCGCGGCCGGCCCCGCGCCGGTGCGGCGCAGCGCCTCGGCGAGCCGCCGGGAGCCGGGGGAGGAGGTGATCTCCACCTCCGCGAAGTGGCCGACCAGCGCGCCGCGCAGGGCGCGGTGCAGGCCGAACAGGGACATCAGGTTGACGACGGCCAGCATCTCGGCGGGCGCCGCGTCCAGATAGCGGCCGTACGCGGTGTCCAGGCCCAGGTCCCGCATCAGCTCGGCGAACAGGCGCGCGTGCACCCGCTCGGCCCGGCCGCCGCCGAACTCGTCGTACTCCACCGCCGCCATCGCCGCCTTCGCCCGGCCCCACAGCCGGGGCAGCACCCAGGCGTGCGGGTCGGCCTCTTTGAGGTGGTACAGGGAGCGCAGCGCCGCATACTCGCGCAGCTGCCACGACTCGCCCTCGGCGCACAGGAAATGGGTGACGCCCGTGCCCTCGGCGGGCTCCACCAGGAGCGCGCCGAGCGCGTCGTCCAGGCTTTCGTGCCCCGGCGTGTCGGCGCGCAGCGCGGCCAGGAAGCGGCGCTCCAGCGCGGCCCGCACCCGCAGCAGGTCCGGGTCCCACTCGGCCTCGGCGGGCACGCCCGCGAAGCCGCGGTAGTGCAGCTCGTAGCAGAGGTACAGGGCGAGCTGCGGGTCGTCGGCGTACGGGTCCCCGCAGTCGGCGGGGTCGGGGAGCGGTCCGGTGCGGCTCAGGTGGGCGATGAGCGCGGCGGACAGCGGCCCCCGTGCGGGGGGCAGCTCGGGTCCTCGTGGGTTCATGGTGGCCAAGTACCCGGAACCTGGCAGGTCAGTGGTGCCGTCCGGGTGTCGTCCGGTCGCCGCTCGACTGCTCCTGGGCGCCGGTGTTCGGGGAGATGGCGTCCCCCGCCTCGCCGCCGCCTTGGCCCTTCTCGTCGCGCAGCTCGGCCTCCTCGGCCTCGTGCAGCACTTCCTCCAGCGCCGTCTCGGGCCGCTTGCCGTGCTCGTCCCCGCCGGACATGGCGTCTCCTTCCCGTAGGTGGTCGTCCCCGCAGGGGATCGTCCTGACCCGCTCCCGGTACCCGGACCCGCCGGGATCAAGCCTGGGTCCCGGCCTGGCCGGGCACGGGCGAGGGACCGCCGTCTCCCTGCGGACGGCGGCCCCTCCCCGGATCGGGTGGCCCCCCGGCGGCTCTGCGGGGCCGGCCGGTCTCACATGTGGACGACCGTTGCCGCGCCCGCGTCCTGCCGCGGCACGCCGCGCCGGTAGAGCAGGAAGGCGAGCACCGTGCCCGCGGCGAAGAAGCCGGCCGACCACCAGAAGGCGGTGGTGTAGCTCTCGATCGTGGCCTGCGCCTGGACGAGCTTGCTGGTGGCGTCGCGGCCGCTCAGGTAATGCGTGGCGGCGCTGGTGGCGAGGGTGTTGAGCAGGGCGGTGCCGACCGAGCCGCCGACCTGCTGCATGGCGTTGACGCTCGCGGAGGCGACGCCCGCGTCCTCCGCGGCGACCCCGCCGGTGGCCAGCTGCATGGCGGGCGGCATCACCAGGCCGAGGCCGAGGCCGGTCACGATCAGCTGCGGCAGGACGGCGCCGCTGTAGTGCGAGCCGAGGCCGATGCCGGTCAGCCAGGCCATGCCGGCCATCGCGATGGCGAAGCCCAGCGGGATGACCGCCTTCGGGCCGAGGCGCGGCACCAGGAGTGTGGTGCCCAGCTGCGCGGCCACCATCAGCGCGCCGACCATCGGCAGGAACGCCACACCGGTCTTGGTGGGGCTGAAGCCGAGGTTGAGCTGGAGGTAGTAGGTGAGGAAGAGGAACACGCCGAACATGCCGGCGCCGGTGATCAGCACGGAGAGGAAGGAGGCCGCCCGGTTGCGGTCCAGGAGGATCCGCAGCGGCAGCAGCGGGTGCGCGGCGCGGGTCTGCCACCAGGTGAACGCGGTGAGCAGCAGGGCGCCGGCGATCAGGAAGCCCCAGGTCAGCGGGGAGTGCCAGTGGTGGGTCTCGGCGTTGGAGAAGCCGTAGACCACGGAGAAGAGACCGGCGGCGACCAGGACCGTGCCGGGTACGTCCAGCTTGGCGTGGGCCGCGTCGCGGTGGTTGCCGAGCAGGATCCAGCCGCCCGCGAAGGCGATGACCGCGATGGCCACGTTCACGTACAGCGTCCAGCGCCAGTCCAGGGCGTCGGTGAGCAGCCCGCCGAGCAGCAGGCCGACCGCGCCGCCGGCGCCGGCGATCGCGCCGTAGACGCTGAACGCGCGGGCCCGCTCGCGGGCGTCGGTGAAGGTGGTGTTGAGCAGCGACAGCGCGGCCGGTGCGAGCAGCGCGCCGAAGGCGCCCTGGAGGGCGCGGGCGGTGACCAGCATGGCGAAGCCGTTCGCGGCACCGCCGAGCGCGGAGGCCCCGGCGAAGCCGACGACACCGACGAGGAAGGCGGGCTTGCGGCCGAACAGGTCGGCGATGCGGCCGCCGAGCAGCAGCAGCGAGGCGAAGGCCAGCGCGTAGGCGGTGACGATCCACTGCCGGTTGCCGTCGGAGAAGCCCAGGTCGCGCTGGGCGGAGGGCAGGGCGATGTTCACGATCGTGGCGTCGAGGACCACCATCAGCTGGGCGACGGCGATCACCGCGAGGATCCACCACCGCCGGGGCGAAGCACCGTCCGGTGCTGGCGCCCCGGTCCCCGTGCGGGGCGCGTCGGACAGGGTTTTCTGGGACATGGGGAACCACTCCAGGGAAGTCGTTCGCGTGCGGGTCATGCGGTGTACATAAACGAAACGGTTTCGTACGCATCGAGCCTAGACCAGCTTCAGCGAAACGGCAATGTTTCGCTGAGCCCGGTGGCAAGGCCCGGCCCGCCGCCCCCGCCGCCCCCGTCCGCCTTCCGTCCGTCTGTCGTCCCCCCGTCCGCGCCGCTTCCGCGTGCGCACAGATCGCGGGTGTGGCGCCCTGGATACACCGCGAAGGTTCGGCCCATGAGCTCGCGGACCCCGAACGCCGTCGCAGTGAGGTCGCCACCATGTCCCACGCCCCGTCCCCCGCAGGACCGTCGGACCGCGCTCGCCCGGTGACGGAGTCCGGCCCGGCGGCGGTTCTCGGCGCCCGGCCCGCCGAGCCGCGGGCGCCCCGCGCCACCGCCCTGGTGACCGGCGCCTCCTCCGGTATCGGCGCCGCCGTGGCCCGCCGGCTGGCCGCAGAAGGGGGCTGGCGGCTGGTGCTCAACGGCCGCGACCTCACCCGTCTGGAGCAGGTGGCCGCCGGGATGTCGGCCCTGACCGTCGTCGCCGACCTCGGCCTCCCCGGAGCCGACCGCCGGGTCACCGAGGCCGCCCTCGGCCACCTGGGCCGCGTGGACCTGCTCGTGGCGGGCGCCGGCGTCGGCTGGGCCGGCGATTTCACCGGTATGCCCCGCGCCCGCATCGACGAACTGGTCGGCACCGATCTGCTGGCCACCCTGCACCTCGTACGCGGCCTGGTGCCGCACATGGTCGCGGCCGGCTCCGGGCGGATCGTGCTGCTCGGCTCCGTCGCGGGAAGTGTGGGCGTGCGCGGCGAGGCCGTCTACTCCGCGGTCAAGGCCGCCGTCGCCGCGTTCGCCGACGCGCTGCGCTACGAACTGCGCGGCACCGGCGTCGGCGTCACCCATGTGGTCCCCGGCGTCGTCGACACCCCCTTCTTCGACCGGCGCGGCGCCCCCTACCTGCGCTCCTGGCCCCGCCCGGTGCCGCCCGAGCGGGTCGCCGACGCCGTGCTCACCGCCGTACGGCGCGGCACCGACGAGGTGTACGTGCCCGGCTGGCTGCGGCTGCCCGCCCGTGTGCGCGGCGCCGCGCCGGGGCTCTACCGGCGGCTCGCCGCCCGCTTCGGGTGAGCGCCGGTGCTCGCGCTCACGGTCGCCCTGGCCCTGTGCTCGGCACTGGCGAACGCCGCCTCCTCGGTGCTCCAGCGCCGGGCCGCCGCGGTGGACGCCCCGGCGGAGCCCGGCGGCGCGGGCGCGCTGCTGCGGGGGCTGCGCCGGCTGCTGCGGCGCCCGGACTGGCTGGCCGGGGTCGGCCTGCTGATGCTGTCCGCCCTCATGCAGGCATGGGCGCTGGCCGTGGGCAGCCTGTCCCTGGTGCAGCCGCTGCTCGCCACCGAGCTGCTGTTCACGCTGATCGTGGGCGGCCTCGTCTTCCGCCGCCGCCCGGACCGCCGCACCTGGCTGGCGTTCGCCGCGCTCGCCGTGGGGCTGGCCGTCTTCCTGCTGTCGGCCGCGCCGCGACCGGGCCGCGACGACGCCACCTCCCGCGCGTGGCTGATGGCGGGCGGGGTGGCCTGCTGTGTCGTCGTGCTGCTGGTGCTGGCCGCCCGCACGGTACGGGGGCCCGCCCGCGCGGCGCTGCTGGGCCTCGGCTCCGCCGTGTCCTTCGCGACCACCGCGGCGCTGCTCAAGGAGACCGTGGGACGGCTGCGGCTGGGGCCCGGCGTGATGTTCTCCCACTGGTCGCCGTACGCCACCGCCGCCGTCGGGCTCGTCGCCTTCCTGCTGCTCCAGAGCGCGCTCGGCGCCGGCTCGCTGGCCGCCTCCCAGCCCGCGCTCACCCTGGGCGACGCGCTCACCAGCGTGGCGCTCGGCTGGGCGCTGTTCGCGGAGTCCGTGCAGCTCGGGCTGCGGATCATCCCGGAGATCATCGGCATCGCGCTGATCGGCGCGGGCAGCGTCGGGCTGGCCAACGCGCCCTCCGTCCTGCGGGGCTGGGACACGCCCGCCGAGGCGGACGACGCCCAGATCGGGACGTGCCGTGAGTGAGCGCCCGCCCGCCTGGCGGGGGCCCGCCCCGTCCGCGCGCGCCCTGCGGACGGCCGCCGCCCTGCTGCCGCTCGGGCTCGCGGGCGCCCATATCGGACCGGCCGCCACCTGGCTCCCGGCCGTACGGCTGCCGCTGTTCCCCCGGCTGGCCGGCACCGGAGCGCGCCACCATGTCGCCCTGACCTTCGACGACGGCCCCGACCCGGTCGCCACGCCCCGCTTCCTGGACGCCCTGGACGCGCTCGGCGTGCGCGCCACCTTCTTCGTGCTCGGCGAGCCCGCGGTGCGCCACCCCGCGCTGGTCGCCGAGACCGCCCGGCGCGGGCACGAGCTGGCGGTGCACGGCTGGAGCCACGACCGGCCCTGGCGCCCCGCCCTCGCCGGCGAACGGGCGGGCGTCGCCCGCACCGCCCGCGCCGTGCACGACCTCACCGGCCGGCGCCCCCGCTGGTACCGGCCGCCCTACGGCATCCTCACCTCGTCCCGCTGGCTGGCCGCCCGGCGCGCCGGGCTGCGGCCGGTGCTGTGGTCGGCCTGGGGCAAGGACTGGCGCGCGGACGCCACCGCGGAGTCGGTCCGCGCCCTGGTCACCGCGCAGCTGCGGGGCGGCGGCACGATCCTGCTGCACGACTCCGACCGGCAGTCCGCGCCCGGCTGCTGGCGCTCCGCGCTCGACGCCCTGCCCGGCATCGTCCGGGACTGCCGGGAGGCGGGGCTGACGGTGGGGCCGCTGGGGGAGCACGGGATCGGCTGAGCGGCACGGGTGCCGCTGATCAGGAAGCCGGCGGCCCGGCGAGTTTCGCCACCGCCGCCATCGGGTCCGACCGGAACAGGGCGCGGGCCCGCGCCGCCCTCCGGGGGGCGGCCGACGGAACGTCCGCCAGGGCCTTCAGCAGCGCGGGCGGGTCCGGGGCGAGGGCCGACAGGCCGAGGTCGGCCATCCGGCGGACGCCCTCCAGGCCGTGGCCCGGCAGGGGACGGTAGCCGATGACCGGCAGGCCCGCCGCGAGGGCCTGCACGGCGGTCTGCCCGGCCGCGTTGTCCAGCAGGGCGTGGGACGCGCCGAACAGTCCGGGCATGTCCGCGACCCAGTCGAGGGCGAGCACGCCGGGAAGGCGGCCGACCCGCTCGTACAGCCGCCGGTTACGGCCGCACAGCATCACCGGCAGGTATCCGGCGCCGGCGAGCAGCGCGGCGGTGGCGTCCGGCCGGGACGCCGCGCCCCAGGCACCCGCCGACAGCAGCACCGGCGCACGCCCCGGCGCGTGCCCGGCGAACCGCTCCCGCCAGCGCTCCGCGCCCGGCGCCGGCGCCAGGAACCCCGGCGCCACGGCGGGACCGGTCGGCACGGCTGGCACCCCCAGGCTCCGGTGCACCTCGCGGGCCGCCGCCTCCGTCAGGCACAGATAGCGGTCGTTGCCCGGATGCAGCCACTGCCGGTGCACGGCGAAGTCGACCAGGTAGACCGCGCTCGGCACCCGCAGCCGCCGCCGGGCCCGCAGATGCCCGGTCAGCTGGGCGGCCAGATGGAAGACCGACACCACCACATCGGCGTCCACCCGGTCCACGAGGGCGAGCAGCCGCTGACCGGCGAGCCGCGCCAGCGGTACCCCGCTCGGCCGGGTGCCGGGCTCGCCGCGCAGGAACGCGTCGTAGATCCCGGCGTACACCCAGGGCGCGTGCCGGACCACCGCCTGGTACCAGCCGCGCAGCCCCGCCCCGAGCCCGCGGGGCAGCAGCGCCAGCACGTCGACGACGTACGGCTCATGGCCGTAACGCACGGCCCGGCGCGCCAGTTCGGCGGCGACCGTGTCATGGCCGGCCCCCATGCTCGCGCTCAGGATCAGCGTCCGGCGCCGCCGGGGCACCTCGGCAGATGCACACACGGGGTCCGATTCTCCGGGGCGGAGCTGCTCCCACGGGGCAACCGGGGGCCGTGTCGCGGCGCGTCGCCGGACCCGACTGGCCCTCTCCTCGGTGGCGGGACGCCCGGACCGTGCCACAGTGAAGCCAGGCGCGCGTTCCTGCCGGACCCGCACGCGCGCGGCGGTGCGTACGGGAGGTGCGGTGAGTCGGTTGCGGCGCGGCCTGCACCGCGCTTGGCGGTGGATCCGCGTCCAGGCCCTGTTCGAGCACGGCCGGGAGCTGGAGCTGATGCACCGGGCGATGGGCTTCGCCACCCTCGCGCTGGTGACGCTGGCCCCGCTGCTGATCGTGGTCGCCGCCGCCGACCCGCTGGTGCAGGGCGGGTTCGCCTCCTGGCTGACCGACGGGATGGGGCTGTCCGGACCGTCGGCGCGCGTGGTCACGGACGTGATCAGCCCCCCGCTCCACGTCATCGGCACCACCAGCGCCTGGAGCGCCGTACTGCTCGCCGTGTTCGGCGTGTCCTTCGGCGGCAGTGTGCAGAACGCCTACGAACGCATCTGGGGCCTGGCCGCCGGGCCCTGGCACCGGGTGTGGCGGCAGGCCACCTGGCTGATCGTGCTGACGGCGTACCTCTACCAGGAGGTGGCGACCAAGGCGGCGCTGCACGGCTCCCAGCGGATCCTGCTGTCCGGGCTCAGCGGAGTGCTGTTCTTCTGGTGGGGGCAGCACTTCCTGCTGGGCGACCAGATCCGCTGGCGGCAACTGCTGCCGGGCGCGCTGGCCACCATGGTGGGCCTCGCCGGACTGCGCGCCTTCTCCTACCTCGTCTTCACGCCCCTCATCGTCACCAACGCCCTGAGCTACGGCGCGGTCGGCACCGTCCTCGTCCTGGAGTCCTGGCTGATCGGCGTCGGCTTCGTCATCTACGGCGGCGCCCTGTTCGGCCGCTGGTTCTGCGAGCACCACTGGATGCCGTCGCACCACCGAGACGAGGAGGAGGGGGAGAGCTAGGTGTATTGCCCCGTGAGGTTGGGGACGCGGCTGGCGGGTGGTTTACCTGCGAGCGCGGTGTGTCCGCGGTGGTGATTGTAGGTGTGCAGCCAGGCG
>NZ_JBWKES010000020.1:0-113383 GCF_056435325.1 Streptomyces sp. NPDC043952 | reverse complement strand
ACGAACCGACAAGCTCGCCATCGCTTACGAGGCCGCACTTCACCTCGCCGGCATCCTCATTTGGACCCGACGCTGACCAAAGAGACAGACCCTAGCCCTGGACGGCGACCCGGCCGAGGGCGGCGAGCTCATGTGGGTCGTCGACCAGCGGGTCACCCGTCCGGGACCGACCCTGCCACCACGCAAGCTGCACCTGATCTACCGCCTGCACATCACCCCGGAACTCCGGGACACCCTCGCCGAGCGCGAACTGGACGAGCTGCCCGACGGCGGTCACGAGGCCGGGGTCATCGAATGGGTCGACTACCGCACCACTGCCGGTCTGCCCCTCTTCCCGCCCATCGGCCCCGCCCTCGCGGCGCTCGGCGACCCCCGTGCCGCCGTCGGTGACGCCGCCCTGGACGCCATCACCGACGAGAACTCCACCTGGGTGTGAGCGAGGGCCCGGCAGGCGTCCGGCCCGGTGCCCTGCGGGCCCCTCAGGGCAGCTCGATCGAACGGCCCTCGTCCAGGACGCGGTACCCCGCGCTGGTGTAGAGGTTCATGGCCACCTCGTTCCCGCCCCACACCGAGAACATCAGCACGGATTCGCCGGCCTCGAACGTGGCCCGTTCGCCGACGGCCATCGCCGCCCGCCCGTACCCCTTGCCGCGGTGCTCCTCCCGGATGTTCAGGGAGTACCCGTAGGTGACCCCCGGCAGGTAGCTGTGCCGCAGCCACGCCGTGCCGACCGGCTCGCCCGCCGCCTCCAGCACCAGGAGCGCGCTGTCGGGCGTCTCCAGACCCTCGGGCAGCAGCGTGGCGAAGTCCTCGTCCGACTTGCGTCGGGCCTCCTCGCGGCTCAGGGACCCCGACCGGACGATGTCGCCGACGTAGGACGCCTTCTCGGCGGCGAGCCACTCGGTGTACTCGGCCCGCGCCATCGGTCGCGCGGTGACACCGTCGACCGGCTCCGGCGCAGCGGTCACCTGCCGCGCCCTGACCTGCCCGTTGACGCGGTAACCGGCGAACACCTCGCCCAGCGCGGGCTCGACCACCCGGACACTCACCCGGCGCGCGCCCCGCGCCGCGCACCACTCCTGCGCCCACTCACGGGCGGCCGCCTCGTGCCCCCGGCCGGCATGGCCCGCCGCCACGTGCAGATCCCCGATCCGCCCCGCGAGTCCCCCGTCCTTCTCGGTCATCGTCACGGCCACGAAGCCCACCCGGATCCCGGCATCCATGATCTGGGTGACCGTCCAGTCCCCTTCGGTGGCGCGCCCCGTCGTCACGAACTCCGCCGCGGCGTCCCTGCTCAGCCCGGCCGCGGAATACGCGGCGACGAGCCGTTGCTCGAAGTCCTTCAGCCATATCGTGTCGTCATCGAGAACGCTGAACTCTGTCACCCGGTCACATTAGTCACGTCGCGATCAATCACTTGAGTGATTTTCCGTGAGGCGGTGAGACTGCCCGCGGCCCTTCCCGCCCACGCGAACTGCTCATATGAACACAGCCACACTCAAACTGGCGACAATGGGAGGAGAGTCTTCGACGGCGGCGGGCTGTCCGCGCGTGTTACCCCGAGGAGTGACGACGCAGATGGGTGTCTACAGCGAGCAGTACCAGCGCAGCATCAACGACCCCGAGGGCTTCTGGGGCGCGGCCGCCACCGCGCTGACCTGGCACGAGGAACCGTCACGCGTCCTGGACGACGCACGGGCACCCTTCTACCGGTGGTTCCCGGACGGGAGGATCAACACCTGTTTCAACGCGCTCGACCGGCATGTCGACGCCGGCCACGGGGACCGCCCGGCGCTGATCTACGACAGCCCCGTCACCGGCACCACGGCCACGTACACCTACGCCGAACTCCAGCGGCTCACCGCCCGGTTCGCGGGCGTGCTGCGCGGCCTCGGCGTCGGCCGGGGCGACCGCGTGGTCATCTACCTGCCGATGGTCCCCGAGGCGGTCGTCGCGATGCTGGCCTGCGCCCGGCTCGGCGCCGTCCACTCCGTCGTCTTCGGCGGCTTCGCACCGCGCGAACTCGCCCTGCGCATCGACGACGCCCGCCCGAAGGCCGTGGTGTCCGCCTCCTGCGGCATCGAGGGCAGCCGCGTCATCCCCTACAAGCCACTGCTCGACGAGGCACTGCGGCTGGCCCGGCACACGCCCGACACCAGCGTGATCCTCCAGCGCCCGCAGGCGCGCGCCGAGCTGTCGCCGCGCGATGTCGACTGGGACGAGGCGATGGCCTCCGCCGCCCCCGCCGACTGCGTGCCGCTCGCCGCCACCGACCCGCTCTACATCCTGTACACCTCGGGCACCACGGGCCGCCCCAAGGGCGTGGTGCGCGACAACGGCGGCCACGCGGTCGCGCTCGCCTGGAGCATGGCCAACGTCTACGACATCGGTCCGGGCGACGTCTGGTGGGCCGCCTCCGACGTGGGCTGGGTCGTCGGACACTCGTACATCGTCTACGCCCCGCTGCTCACCGGCGCCACCACCGTCCTCTACGAGGGCAAGCCGGTCGGCACCCCGGACGCGGGCGCGTTCTGGCGGGTCGTCGCCGAGCACGGCGTACAGGCACTGCTGACCGCCCCCACCGCGATGCGCGCGATCAAGAAACTGGATCCGGGCGCCGCGCTGATGGCCGGGTACGACATGACGCGCTTCCGCTGCCTGTTCCTGGCCGGCGAGCGCCTCGACCCGGACACCTACGACTGGGCCCGTACGACGCTGGGGGTGCCCGTGATCGACAACTGGTGGCAGACCGAGACGGGCTGGCCGATCGCCGCGAACCCGCGGGGCCTGGAGCCGCTGGAGGTCAAACCGGGCTCCCCGAGCGTGCCCATGCCGGGCTACGACCTGCGGATCCTCGACGTCGAGGGCCACGACCGGCCCGCGGGCGAGGAGGGCGCCATCGCACTGCGGCTGCCCCTGCCGCCCGGCACGCTCACCACCCTGTGGCAGGACGACGACCGCTACGTGGACGCGTACCTGTCCCGCTACCCCGGCATCTACCTCACCGGCGACGGCGGATACCGCGACGAGGACGGCTATGTGTTCGTCATGGGCCGCATGGACGACGTGATCAACATCGCCGGGCACCGGCTGTCCACGGGCGCGATGGAGGAGGTCGTCGCCGCGCACCCGGATGTCGCCGAGTGCGCGGTGATCGCGGTGTACGACGCCCTGAAGGGCGAGGTGCCGCGCGCCTTCGTGGTGCTCAAGGCCACCGCCACCCGTGACGCCGCGGAACTGGAGGCGGAGCTCGTCCGCGAGGTCCGCGACCGGATCGGCCCGATCGCCGCGCTCAAGGACGTCACGGTGGTGGCCGCCCTGCCGAAGACGCGCTCCGGAAAGATCCTGCGCGCCTCCATGCGCTCGCTGGCCAACGGGCACGACGCCCCGGTGCCCGCCACCATCGACGACCCCGCCGTACTGGAATCGCTGCGCCTCGCGCTGCGCAAGGAGAGCTGACATCCGGCGGGCCGAAGACCCGTCCCCGGACGAAACCGGTGAATTCCAGATGCCGACCCGCGAAATATACGCAACGGGTCATCGGGGATAGAATATCGATTATGGTCTGGGAAATGCTGGGCCTGGGTTGTACTCAGTCTCGACAATTTCCGGGTATCGATCGCGCTGGGCACCGTCCCCTTCGGTCTGAGACGCGCGGTGCAGGTCGCGGGGACGTTCGGGCTGTGGGACGCGGTCATGCCCCTGATCGGGCTGTTGATCGGCCACGAGATCGGGGAATCCATCGAGGGCTACGCCGATGTGGTGGGCGCCACCGCGCTCGGCGCGTACGGCCTCTACCTCGTCGTCTCCGCCCTGCACCACCCCGAGCCGGACGAACTCGACCACCCCTGGGCCCTGTTCGGCATCCCGCTGACACGGAGCCTGGACAACCTGATCGCCGGGGCGAGCCTCGGCATCCTGGGCCTGTCGCCCTGGGTGTCCGCCGCCACCTTCGGCCCCATCACCGCGGCCATGTCCCTCATCGGCCTGCGCCTCGGCCGCGCCGCCGCCCGCCTCATCCGGCTCCGCTCGGACCTGCTCAGCGGCGTCACCCTGATCATCGCGGCGGCGGCACTGCCCCTGGTGTTCGGCGGCTAGCCGGACGCAACTCCGCGACCCGGAGCGGGAGTCCACCGAGCCGTATCAGGACCTTGCCTCTGCCCACCCGCGGTTGATCAGGACTCGGCACGCGCCCTGAGCCCGCGGGGCCCGTGCGGGCGGGGTACCAGGGGCGGGGTGTCGGGCCGTGGCGTGGCGTTGGCGGATTCGACGGCACGGGCGACCAGGTCGTGGTCGGGGGACAGGTGGCAGACCGGGTCGGTGCGCGCGGCGTCGCCGGTGAGCTGGAAGGCCTGGCAGCGGCAGCCGCCGAAGTCCACCTCCCGCCGGGGACAGCTGCGGCAGGGCTCCGGCATCCAGTCGGTCCCCCGGAACGCCGTCATCACCGGCGCCTCGGCCCAGATACGCGCCAGCGAGTCCTCCCGCACACTGGCCCGCGGCAACGGCAGCGACTGGGCGGCGGGGCAGGGCAGCACATCGCCGTTCGGCGTGATCGTCAGCTGCCGGGCGGCCCAACCGCCCATGCAGGGCTTCGGATAGCGGCTGTAGTAGTCGGGGAGCACGTAGATGATGGCCATCCGGTCCCGCAGCCGCTCGCTCGCGGCCCGTACGACGCCCTCGGCCGCCGCCAGCTGCGCCCGGCTCGGCAGCAGCGCGGCGCGGTTGCGCCAGGCCCAGCCGTAGTACTGGGTGTTGGCCAGCTCCACCCGGTCGGCGCCCACCTCCTCGGCCAGGGCGAGCACCTCGGCGACACGGTCGATGTTGTGGCGGTGCAGCACCACGTTCACGGTCAGCGGCCAGCCCAGCTCCTTGACCAGCCCCATCGCCTCGACCTTGCGCCGGAAGGACTGGATTCCGGCGATCCGGTCGGACAGCGCCGGCTCGTCGGCCTGGACGCTGATCTGCACATGGTCGAGGCCGGCGGTCCGCAACTGACGCGCCCGCGCCCGCGAGAACCCCAGGGCGCTGGTGATCAGGTTGGTGTACAGGCCCAGATCGTGGGCGCCCGCGACCAGTTCCACCAGGTCGCGCCGCAACAGCGGCTCCCCGCCGGACAGATGGCACTGCAACACCCCGAGATCGGCGGCCTGCGTCAGCACCCGCAGCCATTCACCGGTGGTCAATTCGTCCCCGCACTCGGCCAGGTTCAGCGGGTTCGAGCAGTACGGGCACGCCAGCGGGCAGCGGTACGTCAGCTCGGCGAGCAGACCGAACGGGCTATCCATCGCCACCACCCTCGCCGTCCTCGGTGCCGGTGCCGACGAGTTCCAGATAGCGCCGGGCGACCAGCCGGCTCAGGAACCGCCGCACCTCGTCGTCGGGGACGCGCTGGTAGCGCGCGGACAGTTCGCTCACGATCCCGGCCACGGTGTGCCGGCCGTCGCACAGGTCGAGGATGGCCGCACCGCTGTCGTTGAGCACCACCACCGCCTCGGGATGCAGCAGGATCCGGCGCTGCCGGGTGCGGTCGAAGCCCAGCCGGACATGGCGCGCCAGCCGGGGCCGGTCCGGGCCGGTCACCTCGGCGGTGCGCGTCCGGTTCGTCGCGGCGGGGATCGCGTCCATGGTCGTCACTCCGGATATGCCTGGTCGACGGCGTCCATCAGGCTCCACAGGACGTCGCACTTGAACGACAGCGCGTCCACCGCGCGTGCCTGCGACTCGGCGGTCCGGCAGTGCGCGGTGACCACTTCCAGGGCGTGCTCGCAGTCACGGGGCGCCTGTTCGAGGCGGGCCCGGAAGTAGGCGAGGCCCTCGGGGGCGATCCACGGGTACCAGCGCTCGAACCCCGCGAGCCGCGCCGCCATCAGATCGGGCGCGAACATCTCGGTGAGCGAGGACGCCACCGCCTCCACCCAAGGCCGGGTCCGGGCGAAGGTGACGTACGCGTCGACGGCGAACCGCACCCCCGGCACCAGCTGCCGGTGGTCCAGGATCTCCTCGCGGCTCAGTCCGGCCGCCTCCCCGAGGCGCAGCCACGCCTCGATGCCGCCCTCCCCGGCGGCGGTGCCGTCATGGTCGAGGGACCGCCCACCAGGACCGTCATCTCGGGCGCGGTGAGGCCCAGCAGGTTCGCCCGGTCGGCCAGCAGCTGCTCCGGGGGCAGCCGGTGGCGGCCGTTGCCCGGATAGTTGCGGAACCCGTCCGCGGCCGGCTCCAGCGGGGCGAAGGACGCCACGTCGGTCCATTCCTGCGGGGCGTCGGTGCGTCCCGGCGCGAAGAAGGGGACCCGCACCCCGTACCCGGCGGCCTCGGCGGCCCGCTCGACGGCGGCGGCCCCGCCCAGTACGACGAGATCGGCCAGCGAGACCCGTTTGCCCCCGCCCTGCTCGCTGTCGAACGACTCCCGGATCCCCTCCAGGACGCTCAGCACCCGCGCCAGCTCCTCGGGTTCGTTGACCTCCCAGTCCCGCTGGGGTGCGAGGCGGATACGGCCGCCGTTCGCGCCGCCCCGCCGGTCGCTGACGCGGAACGTCGAGGCCGACGCCCACGCGGTCGAGACGAGCCGGCCGACCGGCAGCCCGGAGGCGAGGATCCGCTCCTTGAGCGCGGCGACGTCCGCCGCGTCGACGAGCGGGTGGTCCACGGCGGGGACCGGGTCCTGCCAGGGCAGCCGCTCTCGGGGGACCAAGCGGTCCGAGGTAGCGCTGGATCGGCCCCATGTCGAGGTGCGTCAGCTTGAACCACGCGCGGGCGAAAGCGTCCGCGAGCTGGTCCGGGTGGTCCAGGAAGCGCCGCGCGATCGGCTCGTAGACCGGGTCGACGCGCAGCGCGAGGTCCGTCGTCAGGACCGTCGGCGCGTGCCGGGCGGCCGGATCGTGGGCGTCCGGCACGGTACCGGCCCCGGCGCCGCCCCTGGGGATCCACTGCCACAGGCCGCCGGGGCTCAGCTCCAGCTCCCATTCGTACCCGAACAGCGTCTCGAAGAAGCTGTTGTCCCAGTGGGTCGGGGTGGGCGTCCACGTGCCCTCCAGGCCGCTGGAGATGGTGTCCGGGCCCTTGCCGGTGCCGTAGCCGCCGCGCCAGCCCAGGCCCTGCTGTTCGAGCGGGGCGCCCTCGGGCTCGGGGCCGAGCCAGACCTCCGGGTCGGCCGCGCCGTGGGTCTTGCCGAAGGTGTGCCCGCCCGCGATCAGCGCGACGGTCTCCTCGTCGTTCATCCCCATCCGCCGGAACGTCTGGCGGATGTCCCGAGCCGAGGCCAGCGGGTCCGGGACGGTGTTCGGGCCCTCCGGGTTGACGTAGATGAGGCCCAGCTGCGCGGCCGCCAGCGGCTGCTCCAGCTCCCGCACCCCGCCGTGGCGCTCGTCGCCGAGCCAGGCCCGCTCCGGGCCCCAGTACACGTCCTCGTCGGACTCCCAGACCTCCGCCCGGCCGCCCGCGAAGCCGAACGTCTTCAGGCCCATCGTCTCCAGGGCGCGGTTGCCCGCGAAGACCATCAGGTCGGGCCAGGAGATCTTGCGGCCGTACTTCTTCTTCACCGGCCACAGCAGACGGCGCGCCTTGTCGAGGTTGCGGTTGTCCGGCCAGCTGTTCACCGGCGCGAAGCGCTGCATGCCGCCGCTCGCGCCGCCGCGGCCGTCACCGACGCGGTACGTCCCGGCGCAGTGCCACACCATCCGCAGCACGAGTGGCCCGTAGTGCCCGAAGTCGGCGGGCCACCAGGGCTGGGAGGTGGTCAGCACCGCGTCGACGTCCCGCGCCAGGGCGTCCAGGTCGAGGGTGCGGAACGCGGCGGCGTAGTCGAAGTCCGCGCCCAGCGGGTCGGCCGTGGCCGGGTGCTCGCGCAGGACCGACAGGTCGAGCCGGTGCGGCCACCAGTCCCGGTTGCGCATGCCGCCGGCCGGGCCGGTGCGGGGTCCGGCCGGGGCGGACAGGCCCAGGCCGCCACCCGCGCTTCGCTTGTTCGCCGTGGTGGACCGAGTGCCGGACACGGGAGCCTCCTTCCCGGAACGCTTGCCGGTGCTCGCACGAAGAACGAGCCGGTGCCCGAACGAACTCGCGGACGTCAGATGCCCAGCGCGCGGCGCACGGCGGCCGCGTTGCGCCGGGACACCGGCACCATCTCCTTCGTCCCGTCGTCCATGACGAGGGACAGCTCGCCCTTCGGCCCCCGCTCGACCTCCCGGACCCGGCCGAGGTTGACCACGTACCGCCGGTGCACCCGCAGGAAACCGGCGTCCGCCAGCTCGCCGTCGAGCTTGTCCAGGCTCGCGCAGGCGGCGCGCAGGCAGCCCTGGTCGGCGCGGAGCCACACGTCGTTGCCCCGCGATTCGGCGAAGGAGACCTCCTGCGGCCGCAGCAGCGTCATCCGGTTGTCGTGCACCGCGACCAGCCGGCGCGGCCGCTCCGCGGGAGGCGCGGCCCGCTCCACCGGTGGCAGCCGCGCCCCGTCACCGGCCCCGAACGAGACCAGGTTCCCGAGCAGATGACCGGACGAGAAGACCGGCCGGATGCTGATCGACGTCGGCTCGTCGCAGGGGTGCGCGAGGATCTGCGTCGCACCGACCCAGCCGGGATCGTGCGCCGCCTGTCCGGTGGCCTGCCGGGAGGCCGCGATCAGGTCCGGCAGGCCGGGGTTCCAGCGCAGTGTCGGATCGACCGCCGGGGTGGCCGCCGGAACTCCCAGCAGCGCGCCCGCCGGCTCGTCGGCGATCACCACCCGGCCCGCGGCGTCCAGCGCGGCCAGCGGCGCCCCGGAGTGCCGCCTCGCCCTGGTATAGGCGGCGACCAGTTCGGCGCCGCTGTCGCGGGCGCGCCTCTTGAGCGGGTACTGGGCCATGGTCGCCGCGTGCGCCAGCCAGCTCGCGGCGGACGCGGGAAGCCGGCTGCGCCAGCAGCAGATGCCGAGGACCGCGATCGGCTCCCGCGTCACCACGTCCCGTACCGCGATGCCCGCGCAGCCCCAGTGGTGGAACGCCTGGCACCAATGCTCCGGACCGCTGATCGGCACCGGTCCGTGCACCTCCAGCGCGGTGCCCAGACCGTTCGTGCCGGCCGCGGACTCGGACCAGCGGAACCAGGGCGCGAGGCGGGAGTCGTACGCCTTCGCCAGCGTGGCCTGGTCGCCCCACTCGGCCAGCACCCGGCCCGAGGCGTCGGTGACCGTGACGACTCCACCGACCCCACCCACCTCATGCGCCACAGCGGCCGCACGGAATCCCAGCTCGGCGAAGACGACGTCGTGCTCCGGCGGATGGGCGGGCTGTGCGACGGCCACGGGGGCCTCGGCGAGATGAGGATCGACCCGGTACCGCTCCCGGCAGCGGTGCCAGGAGACCGCCACCAGCGGCCGCACCCCGGACACCCGGTCGTCCCCCCGCACGAACCGCTCCCACGCCGCCAGCACGGTGCCGTCCCCGAGATCCGCCGGCAGCGGCTCGGCGAGCCGCGATACATCCCTCATGGTTCAGAACCACCCTCGGTCCATCCCCGGCGACGACTCTTCCCGTATGCCGGAAAACCAGTGCATTACACACCCTAGGTACCGCGACGCCCCGAGCACACCCCCTTCGGGCCGGGGCGCCCGCGCCGGGAGACCTCGGCCGCATTCCCTGGGTGACGCGCTCGGTACGATCATGAGATCCAGCCGCTCGGAGGAGTCCAGCCCAGTGACCGTCGCCCCACCGCCCCGCGCCGCGACCGGCGTCCTTCCGCTGCTGACGCTGACCCGATTCGAGGACGACGAGCGGCTGTCGGCCCTGCTGTGGCGGGCGGGACCCGGCTGGCGGATGATCAGCAGCGCGGTCCTCGGCGGAGGCATCGGCGAACGCCTCTGGGTCCTCAACGCCCAGGTCTCGCACGGCTACGGCCGCACCGACCCCGACACCCACCTCGCGTGCCTCGCCCGGAACGCCGGGGCGCGGGGGCCGGGCGTCGGACTGATGACGGCCGCCGACGTCCGCTGCCACGGCCGCGCGCACGACGACGGCGTCGAGGCGGTGGTCACCGCCGGCCTCGGCGTCCACGGCTGGGCCGCCACCCCCGCGCCGGGCACCTCCTTGCCGCCCGCCCCCGGCACCATCAACATCATCGCCGCCCTCCCCACCGCCCTGACGGACGCCGCCCTGGTCAACGCGGTCGCCACCGCCACCGAGGCCAAGGTGCAGGCCCTCCTCGACTCCGGCTACGACTGCTCCGGCACCCCCACGGACGCGGTGTGCGTCGCCGCCCGCGTCCCCCGCCCCGGCGAGCGGCCGGCGGCGTTCGCCGGCCCCCGCTCCCTGTGGGGTGCCCGGCTGGCCCGCTCGGTGCACTCCGCGGTGTGCGCCGCCGTGGAACCCGTGCGGGGCGGAGCCGCCGCACCGGCGAGGACACCGGCGAGTTCATGAACACGGCTCCGGTGAGGAACCGTCAGTAAGGACAACTCGCCGCGCCCGCCCCGCGTTCCCGCTCCCGCTGTGAGATTCCGCCCTCGCTCCAGGCCTTCCCGCCGCCCCGTCCACCTGCGCATACTCCGGGTCCGCCGCCCCTCGAACCGTTCGGGGGGCGGCAAATGAATGGAGCTGATGGGCGAGATGAAGCCGGGCACGGACTCCGCGGCAGGGACGGCGGCAGCGGCGGGCACCTGGACGCTGGGGGACATCGAGGTCAACCGGATGGGCTTCGGAGCGATGCGCCTCACCGGCAGCGCCCCCTTCCACCAGGGCGTCCCCAGCGACCGCGCGCAGGCGATCCGGGTGGTACGCCGCGCGGTCGAACTCGGGGTCAACCACTTCGACACCGCGGCGTTCTACTTCTCCCGGCTGCGGTCCGCCAACGAAATCCTCAACGCGGCCCTCGCCCCCTGCCCCGACGACATCGTCATCGCCACCAAGGTCGGCCCGGCCCGCGACGCCTCGGGGGAGTGGACCACCCCGGCCCGGCCCGACCGACTGCGCGGCCAGGTCGAGGAGAACCTGCGCCAACTCGGCCGCGACCACCTCGACGTGGTCAACCTGCGCATCATGGGCCAGGACTCCGTCAGCGAGCACTTCGGCGCCCTCGCCGAACTGCGGGACGCGGGACTCGTCCGGCACCTCGGGATCTCCGGCGCCCGCCCCGAGCACCTCGCCCAGGCCCTGGCCATCGCACCGGTGGTGTGCGTCCAGAACCGCCACGGCATCGACGACCCCGCGGGCGGACCGATGCTCCGGGCGTGCGCCGACCACGGCATCGCATTCGTGCCCTTCTTCGCCATCTCCGGAAAGGGCCGGGAAGCCGGACCCGCCCGCACCGAGCACGACCCGGTCCGCGCCGTCGCCCGCGCACACGGCGTCTCACCGGCGCGGGTACGGCTGGCCTGGACCCTGCACCAGGGCGAGCACGTGCTGGCCATACCGGGCACCGGCAACCCCGACCACCTCGCCGACAACGTGGCCGCGGCCGCGCTGCGCCTGACGGAGGAGGAACTACGGCTCCTCGACTCGGTCGGCCGCCCGCTCTGACGGCGCCTGGCTGCGTCCCGCACCGCTGCGACGCCCCGCGCCCCGCAGCGTGTCGCGTCTCCGCCGCGCGCGGCGCCCCGCCCCGAGGTCAGTCGCGCGCCAGCAGCAGCCGGGAGAGCGCGGCGGTGACGAGGAGCAGCGCCGCGACGGCCAGCAGCCCGAGGCGCATGCCCGGAAGCGAGAAGCCGCCGCCGGCACCGGAGAGCAGGCCACCGAAGAGGGCGACGGCGAGCGCCCCGCCCAGCTGACGAAGGGAGTTGAGCAGCCCCGACACGGTTCCCGCGCGCTCCGCCGGGACCGCGTCGATCAGCAGCGCGGTCAGCGCGGGCACCGCGACCGCCCCGCCCATGCTCAGCGGCAGCAGCAGGACCAGCACCAGCCACACCGGGGTGTCCGCGGCCAGCGGCAGCATGGCCAGCATCGCGACGGTGAGGACCAGTTGGCCGGCGACGATCACCGACCGCCGCCCGAACCGCTCCGCGAGCCGCGGCGAGACCAGGTTGGTCGCCGTCACCACCGCGGACATCGGCACGAACATCAGCCCGGCCGTCGTCGCCGACATCCCCCGCAACTGCTGGTAGTACAGCCCGAGCAGGAAGATCCCGCCGTAGAAGGCCGCGTTGACGGCGAAACCGACCGCGAGCGGAACGCTCACCCGGCGCTCCCGCAGCAGCGCCGGCGGAATCATCGGCTGCCGGTGCCGGGACTCCACGGCACGGAACAGGAACCCGGAGCCGACGGCGAGCGCGGCGGCGCCCAGCACGGGCAGGCTGGTCCAGCCCAGATGGCCGCCCTCGATCACCGCGACGGCCAGCCCGGCCAGGGCGAGTACGGCGGTCAGCTGGCCCATCCCGTCCAGCGCGGCGGGCCGGCGCGGCGAGCGCGGCACCCGTACCAGCAGGCCGAGAATCACCGCGCCCACCGGGAGGTTGAGCAGGAACACCGCCCGCCAGCCGGCCGTCTCGGTGAGCAGGCCGCCCAGCACCGGGCCCGCGGCCATCGCCACCGAACCGCCCACGGTCCACAGCGCGATGGCCCGCGCACGCTCCCTGCTGTCCTCGTGGGCCTGGCGGATCAGCGCCAGCGAGGCCGGCAGCACGACCGCGGCGGCCCCGCCCTGCGCCACCCGCGCGGCGACCAGCACCCCGATGCCGGGCGCCAGCGCACAGCCGAGGGAGGCCAGGGTGAACAGGGCGACTCCCCAGGCGTAGGCGCGCCGGGCACCCGCGCGGTCGGCGATGACACCGGCGGAGAGCATCAGGGCGGCGAACATCAGCGTGTACGCGTCCACCACCCACTGCTGGCCCGCCATGCCGCCGTGCAGGGACTCCCGGATCGCGGGCAGCGCGATGTTCACGGCCGACACGTCGATGGTGATCACGCTGAACCCGAGCAGCGAGGCGACCAGCGCGACCCCGGCCCGCCGCGGCGCGGCGACGGCCCCGGCGTCCGGCCCGGCTGGTCGGGCCCGGTCCGCCTCTCGTCGGCGTACCTCGGGCACCGGCGACTTCGGCGCGCGTTCCCGGCAGGGGACGGCCGGCGAGGTGGGAAGGGAGCTGGACATGGTGGCCTCCTGGACATCACGGACGGTCGACGGGGTGTCCGTCGGGGAACCGCCGGGGACGAGTCGGCGGGCGGCCACGAACGCCGGGACCGCGGTCCGGTGTCACGCACCCCCTGGGTCCGCGCCGCCGGGCCGCCCGCTCCGGGATCAACTCTGCGGCCGGGACGGGCAGTCGGGCAGACCGGGCCGAACCCGGGGTGCGGCGTTCCAGGCCCTGGCACACCCCCTCAACACCCCGGCGGAGCTGGCACAATTGAGCGAATGGGAGCAGCGACAGAGGCGCGCGGCACGGAACTCGGCAGATACCTGAAGGCCCGCAGGGCGCAGGTACGCCCGGAGGACGTCGGTCTGCCGGCCGGCGCGGGTCTGCGCCGCACGCCGGGACCGCGCCGGGAGGAACTGGCCGCGCTGGCCGGCGTGAGCGTGGACTACTACATCCGCCTCGAACGCGGCCGCGAGACCAATCCCTCGCCCGCCGTCGTCGACGCCCTCGGCCGCGCCCTGCGCCTGCGCGGCGACGGCTACGAACGCCTCCACGAACTCGCGGAGCTGGCCTCCGGCCGGACCTCCGAGCTACCGGTCTCGGCGGACCACATCGTGCGCGACTCGGTGCTGCGCATGCTGGAGTCGGTACGCCCGCTGCCCGCCTACGTCGTGAGCCGCTACAACCGCGTCCTGGCCGCGAACCCGCCGGGCCGGCGCCTGCTGCCCGGCCTGTGGGACTGGTCGGACCACCAGCGCAACCTGACCCGCTACCTCTTCCTGCACCCGGTGGGCAGGACGCTCTACCAGCCCTGGGAGGACACCGTCGCCCACTCGGTGGCGCATCTGCGGGCGGTCGCCGGCGCCGACCCGGACGACCCCGAGCTGACCACCCTCGTCGGCGAACTCGTCCTGAAGTCCCCGGAGTTCGCGCGCCTGTGGGAACGGTACGACGTCTGCGAGCGCGGCGGCGGCCAGAAGAACTTCCGGCACCCCGAGGTCGGAACCATGACCCTGACCTACGAGGTGATGCGACTGGCCCGGACGGGCGGCCAGCGGATGGTCGTCTACCAGGCGGCCCCCGGCACCGCCGACGAGGCGGCCATGCTCGGGCTGGATTCCCCCGCGCGGCCTGAGACGACCGGCGCACCGGACGGGACCAGCACGTGACCGCCTCTCACTGAACAGGCGGCCGTCACCCCGCGCGGACCGGCGCCGCGCGGAGTGTTCAGTGCCCGCCGTGCCGCAACCACCGCGCCCAGCGCTGGTGGCGGCCGGCCGGTGGGGCGGCGGGAGCGGGTTCTTCCGGGCGCGGCCGCGCGGGCGGTGGCGGGGGCGGTGGCGCGGCGTCGCCAGGCGGCCGGAAACCTTCGGCCGGGGGCGGGGGCGGGACGTCGGCGGGCGGGCGGAGGCCCTCGGTCGGGTACCGCGTGGCCGCGATGCTGTCGACGATCTGCTGTTCGGTGAAGTTCTCCGAACCGGGCACATGCGGCACGAAACCGATGAGCACCCCGTCGCTGAGGACCTCCGCGTCCAGCCCCGACACCCCGTCGGTGTCCCACAGCGCCTCGATGCCCTCGTCCAGGACGACCCTGATCCCGAACTCGTAGACCCCGGCCTCGACGAGATGGGCCATGCCCCCCGGTCCCGCAACGCCGCCACCACGCGCTTCGCGCGCTCCGCGTCCATATCGGCCGCATCCCTTCGCGATCGGTGACCACCCTCGACGCGTCCTCGGGCGCAAAGGGTCCTGTGACGTTCGTACCCAAACTGAGACATTCCGTGCGCGCGATCGGGGGGAGGCACCTGTCGACCATGGTCCCGGCGGAGTACTCCGGCAGGACCATCGAGCAAGACAAGGAGTGTTCCCATGAGCAAGAGGCACACGTTCGCCGCCCTGGCCGCATGCGCGCTGGCGGTCACCGCGGGCGGGGGAATCGCGGCGGCCGCACCCGCGACGGCCGCCGGCGCCGCCCCCTCGGCCTGCCGTCCGGCCAACCACACGGCCACGATCAAGGCGGCGCCCGCCAGCTCGGGGCACAGCCACTACCGCGTGACCCTCACCGCACCGCGCGGCTACGCGTCGTGCGAGCTGGCCGGTTCGCCCACCGACGTACGGTTTTCAAACCACGGCAAGCGGACCGGTGCCGCCGCCGGGCACTACGGCGACCAGAAGACGAAGGTGACCTTCGGTCCCGGCCACCCGGTGCACTTCGACATCCAGGTGCCGAACCTGCACCGCGGCACGCCCTCGAACGAGGCGTCGTTCACGCTGCGGGCGCCGGGCGGCGAGATCCCCGGCACGTCCTTCGCCGGGGGCAGGTTCTCCGTCGCCCCCGGCACCCTCGTCGGCCCGGTCCAGCGCGGCGCCTGACCAGCCGCCGAAACCCGGAATGTCCCGCGGCGGCACGGCCGCGGGACACCCCGGTGTAGCGGAGAGGGCAGGATTCGAACCTGCGTGGACCCCAGAAGGATCCGACCTCGAGACGCGCTCGCCGGTCCCCGATCAACCACTCCGGGCACCTCTCCTCGCTCCCGGTTCCCGGCCCCCCGGACCCCGTGCACGGGAACCAGAGTGGCAGGCGCCGCTGACGGCGGACTGACGCGCGGGTCCGCGGGCGGGGCGGGTCAGCCCACCCGGCGGGGGATGCCCAGCGGGTTGGCGTCCTGGAGTTCCGGCGGGAGGAGGTCGTCCGGCCAGTCCTGGTAGGCGATCGGGACCAGCCAGCGGTCGATCGCGGTGGCGCCGACCGAGGTGTGCAGCGGGGCCGTCGTGGACGGCCAGGGGCCGCCGTGGTGCATGGCCCAGCAGACGGCGACGCCGGTCGGCCAGCCGTTGTGCACGAGGCGGCCCACGCGGTGCCGCAGCGCCGCCGCCACCCGCGCGGCCGCCGCCGCGTCGCCGGCCGTGGCGTGCACCGAGCCGGTCAGGCTGCCCGGCAGGGCCGCCAGGACCTCGGTGAGCGCGTCCACGTCCGGGTACGTCACCACCAGTCCGGCCGGCCCGAAGCACTCCTCGGCCAGGGCGTCCAGCCGGCCCGCGAAGGACTTCAGGGAGAGCCGCCATACCCGCGGCGCCACCGCGAAGGAGCCGTCGCCCGCGCTGCCAAAGGCCAGCGGCACGAGGTCCGCGGCCTCGTCCAGCTCCGCCACCCTGGCCTCGTACCCGTCCCGGATCCGGGACGTCAGCATCGGCCCGGTCGTCGCCGCGCCGACCGCGGCCGCGACGGCGTCCACCAGCGCGCCGTCCTCGGGGACGAACAGCAGGCCGGGGTTGGTGCAGAACTGGCCGGTGCCCAGGGTGAGCGACTGCGCGTACCCCTCGGCGATCGCGCCGGTGCGTTCGGCCGCGGCGCCCGGCAGGACCACCACCGGGTTGACGCTGCCGAGTTCGCCGTAGAACGGGATCGGCTCGGGGCGGGCGGCGGCGAGGTCGTACAGGGCCCGGCCGCCGGTCTGCGAGCCGGTGAAGCCGGCGGCCTTGACGGCGGGATGCCTCACCAGCGCAGCACCGGCCTCGAAACCGGTGACGAGGCCGAGGACGCCCTCGGGCGCACCGGCGTCGCGCAGCGCCCCGGCGACGACGCGCGCGACCGCGGCCGAGGTCGCCGGATGACCCTCGTGCGCCTTGACGACCACCGGGCAGCCGGCCGCCAGGGCCGTGGCGGTGTCGCCGCCCGCCACGGAGAAGGCGAAGGGGAAGTTGGAGGCGCTGAACACCGCCACCGGTCCGATCGCCTGCCGCATCCGGCGGATGTCGGGGCGCCCGGCGGCCGGGTCGGCCGGGGTGAGGATGGCCTGCACATGGCCGCCGTCCCGCAACACCTCGGCGAACAGGCGCAGTTGACCGCTGGTGCGGCCCACCTCGCCGGTCAGCCGGGCCGCGCCGAGCGCGGTCTCCGCGTCGGCGGCGGCGACCAGTGAGTCGCGGGCCGCGTCCAGCGCGTCGGCGGCGGCGTCGAGGGCCCTCGCCCGGTCGGCGGCGGGCAGCGCGGACCAGACGGGGAAGGCGCGGGCGGCGGCGCGGGCGGCCGTGTCGACATCCTGCGCGGTGGACACGGCGACCGGGTCGCCGACGGGGTCACCGGTACGCGGGCTGACGCCCCGCAGCGGGGCGGACGTGGGGTCGGTCATCGGTCGGACCTCCGGGTCGGACGGTGCGGATGAACGCGCGGGCAAGGAGCGGATGAACTCACAGGGAAAGGAGAGGAGTCGTGCGCGGCACCGGTCAACCCTTCGCGTCCGTGCCGTCGGTGTCGTCCGCGTCGAGTTCCGGCGAGCAGAAGGCGCCGCCCAGGTAGATCTCGTCCAACGGGTCGTGACGGCCTTCGAGTTCACCGGCGAAGCGCTCGGCGTCGTCCTGGGGCTCGTAGCCCAGGGCGCGTGCCTCGTCCAGCGAGAACCAGCGGCGGGTGTTGTCGGAGACGCCCCACACCACACGGAATCCGGGCGAGGGGGCCGCGATGAGCGCCTCCATCAGGCGGGCGCAGTCGCCGGGGGAGAGCCAGGTGGCCAACTGGCGGGTGGCGATGGGGCGTTCGTAGCAGCCGCCGAGGCGGACGCAGAGCACGTCCAGGCCGTAGCGGTCGTGGTAGAGACTGCCCAGGGCCTCGGCGGCCACCTTGCTCACGCCGTAGTAGGTGTCGGGGCGCGGGAAGAGATAGTCGGGCGCCTCGCCCTCGCGCGGGTGGAAGCCCACCGCGTGGCTGCTGCTGGCGATGATCACTCGGGGTACGCCGGCCCGGCGGGCCGCTTCGAGGACCGTGCGGGTGCCGTTGACGTTGATGTCGAGGATCTTCTCCCACGGACCCTCGACGCTCAGTCCGCCGAGGTGGATCACCGCGTCGGCGCCGGTGAGGGCCTCGCGCATCGCCGGGAGATCGGTCACCGACGACCGCAGGATCTCCACGTCCTCGCCCCCGGCCGCCGGGGGCACCGGCGCCACGTCGAGCAGCCGCAGCGTCCGGCCGGGGCGGGCCAGCCGGGGCCGGAGCAGACCGCCGACCCCTCCCGCGGCTCCGGTGATCACGATGCGCTGACTCACTCGCCTCATCTCCTCCGTGGCGGCTCGGTGGCGGCCGGGCGTGTCCGTGGCCGTCTTGACCATACTCCGGAGCGAGTCTTACAGTTCGAAGGCAAGTTCGCAAATGTGGAGCCTGTCTGCATATGTAGACGGCGGGGGTGGACGACCCGAGGAGTGCCGAGTGCCCATGTTCGACGGCGTGCTGTTCTTTCCGGTGACGCCCTTCACGGCGTCCGGGCGGGTCGACCGGGAGGTGCTGGCCGAGCATCTGCGGCGCGGACTGGCCGCCGGCCCCGGCGGGGTCTTCGCCGCCTGCGGCACGGGCGAGTTCCACGCGCTGGGCCCCGAGGAGTACGGCGAGGCGGTGCGCACCGCCGTCGAGACCGTGGCCGGCCGCGTCCCGGTGTACGCCGGCACCGGCGGCCCGCTGCCACTTGCCCGCCGGTACGCGCGCATCGCGCGGGACGCGGGCGCCGACGGTCTGCTCCTGCTGCCGCCCTACCTGGTCCAGGCCCCGGCGGCCGGACTCGCCGCCTACGCGCGCGAGGTCGCGGACGCAGGGGAGCTGCCACTCATCGTCTACAACCGCGCCAACGCCCGCTTCGACCCCGCCACCGCGGCCGAACTGGCCCGCCACGACAGGGTCGTCGGCTTCAAGGACGGCGTCGGCGACCTCGACCTGCTCTCCCGCGTGGTGACCGCCGTACGGCACGAACTCGCGGGCACCGGCAAACAGTTCCAGTTCTTCAACGGCATGCCCACCGCCGAGGTGACCGTCCCGGCGTACCGGGGCATCGGCGTCACCCTGTACTCCTCCGCCGTCTTCTGCTTCGCCCCCGAGATCTCCAACGCCTTCTACCAGGCGGTCGAAAAGGGCGACGCTGCTCAAGTGGAGCGATTCCAGCGGGAGTTCTTCCACCCGCTGGTGGCGCTGCGCGACCTGGTGCCCGGCTACGCGGTCGCGCTGGTCAAGGCCGGCGTGCGGCAGCGGGGCCTGGACGTCGGCGGGGTGCGGCCCCCGCTGCTCGACCCCGCCCCCGAACACCTCGACGCCCTGCGCCGGATCACCGACGCGGGCCTGGCCCTGGTGGAGGACAGCACCCGATGAGCGACGCGATCCGCATCACCGGTGTCACCGTCACCCCCGTCGCCTTCCGCGACCCGGCGCTGCTCAACGCGGTCGGCGTGCACGAGCCGTACGCGCTGCGCGCCATCCTGGAGGTGCACACCGATCAGGGGATCACCGGCCTCGGCGAGACCTACGCCGACGAGGGCCATCTGCGCCGGCTGCGGCAGGCCGCCGACGCGCTGACGGGCCTGGACGTGCACCGCCTGGGCCGGATGCACGCCGCGGTCGCGGCCGCGCTCGGCGGGGACACCGGCGGCGACGGCCACGGCCTCACCGGCATGATCACCTCCAGCAGCACGGTGGACCGGGTCTTCTCGCCGTTCGAGGTCGCCTGCCTGGACATCCAGGGCAAGGCGGCCGGACGCCCGGTCTGCGACCTGCTCGGCGGCGCCGTGCGGGATCATGTGCCGTTCAGCGCCTACCTGTTCTACAAATGGGCCGCGCACCCCGGTGCCGAGGAAGACCCCTGGGGCGAGGCGCTCGACCCCGAGGGCATCGTCGCGCAGGCCCGCCGCATGATCGATGAGTACGGCTTCACCGCGATCAAGCTCAAGGGCGGTGTGTTCCGCCCCGAGGAGGAGATGGCGGCGGTCCGTGCCCTGCGCGAGGCGTTCCCCGGCCGGCCGCTGCGGCTCGACCCGAACGCCGCCTGGACGGTGGAGACTTCGCTGATGGTCGCCCGCGAGCTCGACGGCGTCCTCGAATACCTGGAGGACCCCACGCCGGGGCAGGAGGGCATGGCCCGCGTCGCCCGCGAGGCGCCGATGCCGCTCGCCACCAACATGTGCGTGGTCGCCTTCAACGAACTCAAGCCCGCCGTGGCCCTGGACGCGGTCCAGGTCGTCCTCTCCGACCACCACTACTGGGGCGGCCTCCAGCGCTCGAAGGTGCTCGCCGGGATCTGCGACACGTTCGAGCTGGGCCTGTCCATGCACTCCAACTCGCACCTCGGCGTCAGCCTCGCCGCGATGACCCATCTGGCGGCGGCCACACCGAACCTGACGTACGCCTGCGACACCCACTGGCCGTGGAAGACCGAGGAGGTGATCGCGCCGGGCGCCCTGGAGTTCCGGGACGGCTCCGTCTCCGTACCCACCGCGCCCGGCCTCGGCGTCGAGCTCGACCGCGACGCGCTGGCCCGGCTGCACGAGCAGTACGTCTCCTGCGGACTGCGCAACCGCGACGACACCGGCTATATGCGGCGGATCGACCCGTCGTACGAGAAGAAGGTCCCCCGCTGGTGAGGTCTCCCGGCGCTTGAAAGCGGCGGTGCCCCGCCGGCGGGACCGGCGGGGCACCGTTCACGGGAGGGCGACTCCCAGGTGACGGGCCTCAGCGGATGCCGTTCCGGCGCAGGGTCGCGGCCAGTTCCGCGGCGTGCCGGGTGACCGCCTCCGCGACCCGCTCGATCTCCTGGTCCGTCGCGTGGTCCAGCGGGATCGAGCAGCTGATCGCGTCGGTGGCCGGGATGCGGTACGACACGGTCGCGGCGACGCAGCACAGTCCGGGCGTGTTCTGCTCGCTCTCCAGCGCCCAGCCGCGGGTGCGCGTCTGCTCCAGCTCCTCGCGCAGGGCCGGACGGCGGGTGACCGTGTGCGGGGTGAGCGCCTTGAGAGGCTGCTCGGACAGCAGCGCGTCCACCTCCCGCGCGGTCAGCTCGGCGAGCAGCGCCTTGCCCAGGGCCGTCGCGTGCGCCGGGAGCTGCCGGCCCACGCGGGAGGTCAGCCGGCGGGAGTCCGTGGCCTCGCGGGTGGCCAGGTAGATGACGTTGGCGCCGTCCAGGCGGGCGTAGTGGGTGGTGTAGCCGACGTCCGCGCGCAACTGCTCGATCCGGCGCACCGCGTGCGGCAGCGCCGGGTCCCGGTCCAGGTACGCGGTGCCGCACAGCAGGGCGCGCGGGCCGATCCCGAAGCCGGCCGCCTCGCCGCCCTCCTCGACCTCGATCCACTTCAGCGCCACCAGGGTGCGCAGCAGCGCGTACAGGCTGGAGCGCGGATATCCGGTCAGTTCCTGGAGCCGGCCCAGGGTGAGCCGCTCCGGCGAGGCCGAGAGCACCTCCATGATCTGGACGGTGCGCTCCGCCGACTTCACCGGCCCCCGGCCGGCCTCACCCGTCCCGGTCATGCGTGCCACTCCATTCGGACCTCTCGCCCGGCAACTCGGGCCTCCCCGACCGCAGTAGGCGCCCCCGTCTCACCGGAGACGGCGCCTTTTCCCTGTCGCGTCAACGAAAACCTCCCGACACATTGACCGCCCCTGTACGCCAGGCTAACGTGCGCGCTGAAAAGCATGGATGAGAACTGAGTCTACATACGTAGACAGCTTGGTCAAGTCGAGCTTCCGTCCATGTCGATGGAGGTCCGGACTGGGTGGCCCTCGGCGGCTACTTCGTGGTGATGCTGTTCATCGGCCTCTGGTCGCACAAACGCGTCAGCGATGTGAGCGACTACTTCACCGGCGGCGGCCGGATGCCCTGGTGGCTGTCCGGCATCTCCCACCACATGTCGGGCTACAGCGCCGCCGTGTTCGTCGCCTACGCGGCGGTCGCCTACAGCTACGGCATCACCATCTACGTCTGGGCGTTCCTGCCGCTCGCCGTCGCGACCGGTGCCGGCGCCTGGCTGTTCGCCCCGCGCTGGAACCGGCTGCGCCGCCGCTACGACGTCGCCTCACCGCTGGAATACCTGGCCCGCCGGTACGACATCGCCACCCAGCAGGCCCTGGCCTGGAGCGGCGCGCTGCTCAAGGTCTTCGACGTCGCCGCCAAATGGGCCTCGGTCGCCATCATGCTGAACGTGTTCACCGGCGTCTCGCTGAACATCGGCATCCTGCTCACCGGCGTCGTCACCCTGGTCTACTGCACCGTCGGCGGCCTGTGGGCGGACGCGCTCACCGACTTCGGGCAGTTCGTCATCCAGGGCGTCGCCGCGCTCTCCATGGTGATCATCACGCTGCGCCACGTGGGCGGCTTCTCGGGCCTCGGCTCCCTCTGGCACCGGCTGCCCGCCGGCCACACCCACCCGCTGGTCGGCCCCTATACGGCCGGTTTCCTCACGGCCTACGCGGTCGTCAAACTGTTCGAGTACAACGGCGGCATGTGGAACCTGGCCCAGCGCTACATGGCCACGGACTCCGCCCCGGCCGCCAAGCGCTCGGCCCTGCTGTCCGCGGCCCTCTACCTGGTCTGGCCCGCGGTGCTGCTCTTTCCGTCCGTGGCCGGCCCGGTGCTGATGCCGCACATCGCCGACCCGCAGCAGGTGTACGCGCTGATGGCCGAGCACCTGCTCCCGGCCGGCCTGGTCGGACTGACCCTGGCCGGCATGTTCTCGCACACCATGGCCATGGCCTCGTCGGACGCCAACGCCATCGCCTCCGTGGTCGTCCGGGACATCATCCCGGCCGTCGCCCGCCGGGGCCGGGCGCTCGGTGCCCGAAGCGGGCTGCTCGCCGCGCGCGTGTGCACCGTCGCCTTCATCGCGGTGAGCATGGTGGTCGCCATGGAGGCGAGCCACTTCGGCGGCCCGCTCGGCATCATCACCGCCCTGGTCGCCGCGGTGATGGGCCCGATCTCCACCCCGATGCTGCTCGGCCTGCTGCCCGCGTTCCGCCGCTGGGGCCCGCTGGCCGCGCTGCTCTCCTGGGCCTGCGGCCTGGCGAGCTTCGTCCTGGTGAAATACGTCCTCGACAGCACCGACCAGACCCTCACCATCGCCACCCCGATGGTGACCTCCCTCGTCCTGTACCTGCTCGTCGGCCTGGTCCTGCCGCAGCCGTCCGCGGCCGCGGACGAGATCACCGCGGCGGTGAGCGCGGCGGGCGACCTCCCGGCACCGGAGGGCCCGACACCGCCGCCGCTCCCGGCGACCGACTGACCGCCGCCGACCGGCTGTTCCCCTGTTCACCCGGCCGGCCGCAAGAGATGATGATCAAGACCTACCAGCGGTACCGAGGGAGCCCGCGTGCCCGGCGCCACCCAGACCGGACTCCTCATCTTCCCGACGGCGTTCGAGCGGCTCGGCGCGATCATGAGACCCGCTCGACTCTCCCCGGCGTGCGCGATCACATGCCGCTGGGTCCGTTCACGGGGATCTGCGGGGTCGCCGGGACGTGGTGGTAGGCGAGGTGGGCGTCACGGTTGTGCGGGCTGTGCTGTCCGGCCCCGCCGGCTTCGTACTTCCCGAGGTCCCGACGGCCCGACACCGTGTCCTGAATGCGCGTCATGGCGCGGGCGAGCAGCTTCTTCATGTGTGTTCCCCCAGGTGAAAGCGGTCTCGACAAGCAGTGTGCACCCGCTCCCGCACAGAATGCGCCTGTTCTGAGCGGAATTTGAGCCGGCGCCCGCCCCGGCCTACGAACGCTCCCGCAGGCCGTCGAGCAGAGCCCGCTCCTGCGGTGTGAACTGCGGACCGGCCAACTGCGGTCGCAGCGGCCCCACCAGAGCGGAGAGCAGCACACCGGGCCGCACCAGGGACGCGGGCGGAGCCTGGAGCGCCAGCACGTCGGTCAGCGCCGTGGCCGTACGGAAGGAACCGGTCGCCGTGCGGGAGAGACGGTTGACGTACCGGTGGAGCAGCCGGTCGGCGAAGTGCGGGCTCTTCCCGGTGGTCGTGGAGAAATGGATGTCCTGCCCGACGGTCAGCGCCCACGCCGCCTCGACCGGCCGCGCGATCGCCCGCTGGGCGCGCCGCGACACCTGCGGGACCAGTCCGCCGCGGGCCAGATCACGCAGCGCCAGGGCGCCGCGCGCGATCACCGACAGACCCTGGCCGTACATCGGGTTGAAGGCCGCGACGGTGTCCCCCAGCGCCACCAGCCCCTCCGGCCAGGGCTTGAGCCGCTCGTAGTAGTAGCGCCGGTTGGCCGTGCTGTGCGTGACGCTGACGTCGGTCAGCGGCTCCGCGCGTTCGAGGAGAGCGGCGATGACCGGGTGCCGCAGGGACCGTGCGAAGGGCTCGAAGGCGTCCGCGTCCCGGCTGGGCTGCCCACCGGCGGCGCCCATCAGACTGACGTGCCAGCGGTCGCCCTCGATCGGCAGGATGCCGCCGGCACGGGCGGGCTCGGGCCGGCGCGGGTCGGCGTTCACACTGACCACGGGCCAGCCGCGGGTGGGGACGGGAGCGCGGTACATACGGCTGGCGTAGACCAGCCCGGAGTCGACACGGTCCTCGGCGAGGCCGCGAACCCCCAGCTCGGCGAGCCACTGGGGCAGTCGGGAGGCCCGGCCGGACGCGTCGATCACCAGGTCGGCGCGCAGCTCGCTCTCGCCCCCGTCCGGGGTGCGGACGCGCACGCCCGTGACCCGGCGCCCGTCGCCGAGCAGCCCGATCGCCCTGCACCGGGTACGGACCTCGATGCGCGGTTCCGCGAGCACCCGTTTCCGGATCACGTGGTCCGTCAGGTCCCGGCTCGCGGTCATCAGCCGGTGGGTGGCGCGCTGCCAGCGCCGGTACCAGCCCTCGGGCGAGTAGACGATCATGTTGGTGGTCACCGGTATGCGATGCGCCCCCGCGGCCGCCAACTGGTCGATCACACCGGGCAGCAGTTCCTCCAGCGCGTCCACGCCGCCGGACTGGAGGAGATGGATATGGACGGCCTGGGGCACGCCGACGCGCGGCTCGGGCCCCTCGGGCAGCTCGTGGGTCTCGATGATCTCCACCGATTCCGCCCGGTCCTTGACGGCGACCGCGGCGAGCATGCCGGCCATGCTGCCTCCGATCACGACGACGCGGGCGGGGCGGTGCCGGGTGGCTTGACTCATGGTCGGCTGCTTTCTGCGGGGAAACGGTGGTGTGTGCGGAACTCTTGGACGAGAGGCGAGGCGAGCGCGAGGGACAGCGGGACCAGCTCTCCTGGGCGCCAAGCCGAAGGACCGCCGCCGGCCGGCAGCCGCTCGGGGTCGGCGTGCTGCCGCTCCAGGGCGACCACGATCATGGCCGCGTCCGCACTCGCCGCGGCCGGTCCCTCGTCCGGGCAGCGGCTCAGCGCCGTACGGTAGGCCGCGTCACGGACGGCGGGATCACAGCGGGGAGCCAGCGCGAGGATGGCGTCGTACAGCGCCGTCTTGCGGCTCATCAGCAGCATGGCCGGGGGGAGTACGCCACCAGGGCAGCGCGGACCGGATCGCGCCGGGGGTGGGCACCTCACGCTCACCGGTCCCCCTCCTGGTCGTCGAGTTCCAGCAGGGCCTTCAGGGTCGCGTTGAGCACGTTCCAGCGCTCCTCCGGCAGCTCCCGCGCCTGCCGCAGCGCGAAGCCGCGCACGTCGTCGCGGCCCGGCGCGGCAATCGGCAGGGCCGCCCGTCCCGCGGGCGCGGACCGTGCGGCGAGCATGGACCGCAGCTCCCGGTTGAGGGCCTCGTCGGCCGGCGCGGTGAAGAACGCCTCGCCGCCCTCGACCCCGAAGAAGTCGACCAGGCCGTGGAGCAGTTCGACGCTGGGCACCTTGTCGCCCGCGCAGACCTGCCGGGCCCAGAACGCGGAGACCCCCAACTGCCGGGAGATGGAACCCGCGAGGTCCGACATGCGCCGGCCCGCGCGCGCCAGCCGGTCGTCCGCGAGCGCCTTGATCCGTGACCGGACCCGCTCGTTGACCGTCTCCACGGGCGGCTGCCCACCGCGCAGCAGCGTGCCGACGACGTGCTCGGGCAACGCGGTCCTGAGCGCCAGCCTTCTGGCGTCGAGGAACTCCGACCGTTCGAGGCCCTCCTGCCGGATCAGCGCGTCAAGACGCCGAAGGGTCTCGGGCAGCGGCGTCGACTCCACCGATGTGCTCCCAGAGCTCGCGGGACTGCGGCCATGCTCATGGAACCCTATGCGCAACGGGCATGAGTTCAAGATCGTTTCTCGGCCAAAGAGCGATCGCCGGGCACGGACGCGTGCGCTGCCGGGGCACCGGACCGGCATGACCCGTGAGGTAATCGCGCCGCCGGACCGGGCGCGGCACAGTGGGGCCATCGGGTTCCGGGCCGGCGCACTCCGGTCCGGAACCCGATCCGATGTGTACGGGCGGCTCCGGCCGGCGCCTGCCGACAGGCCACGGCGGCGCCGGATGACGGGCCCCCGTGGCAGTGGCGGAGAGGGCAGGCCACTCCGGGCACCTCTCCACTTTCCCGGCGGCCGACGCCGGTGAGGCCGGATGGCGCAGTCCGATCCGGGGTGAGTGTCCCCCGCGGGGGAACCTGCTCGCGGACGTGTTGCCGGCGTACTCGAGAGCGGGAGGGCAGGCGGACGATGGCCACCACGATGGGCGAGTCCCGTGTCGGCACCGCACGGCCGAACAGTATCCGGTTGCCGGGCATCGTGCTCGGCGTGGGGCTGGGCGGCTTCGTCGACGGCATCCTGCTGCACCAGCTCCTCCAGTGGCATCACATGCTCAGCAGCACCAACCACGACCACATCGGGGTGAAGTACTACGACCCCCGCACCGTCTCCGGGCTGGAGATGAACACGGTGTGGGACGGCGTCTTCCACGCCGTGTGCTGGATCGCCGTACTGCTGGGCCTGGCCATCCTCTACTCGCGGGTCACGCACAACCGGCGGGCGGTGTGGACCTCGCGCGTCCTGTGGGGCTGGGTGCTCGTCGGCTGGGGCCTTTTCAACCTGGTCGAGGGCATCCTGGACCACCAGATCCTGGGCATCCACCATGTGCGCGGCGGCCCCTACCAGGCATGGTGGGACGCCGGGTTCCTGGTCGTGGGCGGACTGCTCCTGGCCGCCGGCTATCTGCTCCAGCGCGGCGGCCGGCCTGTCGATCCGGATGCCCGTACCGGCCGGCCTGCCGTCCCCGGCGCTCCCGCCGGCGGCCCCGCCGAACCGGGCGCCCCTACCGGCAGCCCCGTCGCCCCGGACGCCCCCACCGGCCGGAAGGACCCGCGCGCCTGATGGATCACGACATGCCCGCCGGGGCGCACGACGCGGGCGGCGGTCTCCTCGGATGGCTGCCGCCCGCGCTCGTCCTGCTGTCCGCCGCCGGCGCCTACCTGCTGCTGGTCCGCCGGGCGCGCCGCCGCAATCCGGCGCTGGGCTGGAGCCGGTGGCGCACGCTCAGCTTCCAGACCGGTATCGCGCTGCTCGGCGCCGCCCTGCTGCCGCCCGTGGCCCCCTTCGCCCACCACGACTTCCGGGGCCACATGGCCCAGCACATGCTGATCGGCATGTACGCGCCGCTCGCGCTCGTCCTGGCCGCGCCCGTCACCCTCCTGCTGCGGACCCTGCCCGCGTCCCGCGGCCGCCGGCTGACCGCCGTACTGCACAGCCCGCCCGC
This sequence comes from Streptomyces sp. NPDC043952, assembly GCF_056435325.1. Lineage (NCBI taxonomy): Bacteria > Bacillati > Actinomycetota > Actinomycetes > Kitasatosporales > Streptomycetaceae > Streptomyces > Streptomyces sp. NPDC043952. The sequence goes on along the minus strand of NZ_JBWKES010000020.1, from coordinate 85,940 downwards.
CCGGATCGTCGCCCATCCGGTGCCCGCGCTGCTGCTGTCCACGGGCAGCCTCGCCGCCCTCTACTTCACCCCCCTCTACGACATGGCCACGGGCGACCCGGCGGCCCACTGGCTCCTGCACGCCCACTTCCTGCTCTCCGGCTGCCTGTTCGCCTACGTCGTCGCCGGTCCCGACCCCGCCCCCTCCCGGCCGGGCGTACCCGCGCGGCTGGTCCTTCTCGGTGTCGCGATCGCCGCGCACGCGGTGATCTCCCAGCTGATGTACGGCGGGTTCTGGGTGGACATCCACGCACCCATCGATCAGGTCCAGGCGGGCGCGGAGATCATGTACTACGGCGGGGACATCGCCGAACTCCTGCTGGCCGCCGCCCTGGTCGCGACCTGGCGCCCCGACCGACCCCGCCGCCCGGCCCCCGTACCGGGCGACAGCTCCGGCACGGCGTTCACCCCGGCCGTCGACCGAGGGCGGCGCAGCGGTCAGCCGTGTCCGAGGGTGCTCTCGCGGCGCACCAGGGTGTAACCGGCGTGGATCCGGCGGGCCTGCTGCCGTGGGGCGCCGTCGAGTTGGGAGAGCACCGACTCCACGGCCATCCTGGCGATGGACGCCTTGTCGGGGGAGACAGAGGTGAGGGTGACGGCGCCGAAGCGGCCCTCCACCACATCGTCGAACCCGGCGACCGCGACGTCCTCGGGGACACGCAGCCCGCGTTCGGACAGCACCCGCATCGCGCCGATGGCGATGAGGTCGTTGTAGGCGAACACCGCGTCCGGCCGGTGGCCCGCGTCCAGCAGGCGCGCCATGGCCGCCGCCCCGTCGGCGTGCCCCCAGCCGTCGGTGGCCGCCACCAGCCGGTCGTCGGCGACGAGTCCCGCCGCGTCCAGTTCCTCGCGCCAGCCGCGCAGCCGAAGATGGGCGGGCTGGCTGCGGCCGCGCCGGGCGCCCAGGAAGGCGATGTCCCGCCGTCCGAGGGAGATCAGATGGCGCACGGCCTCGCGGGCGGCGGCGACATTGTCGATGGAGATGTGGTCGTAGGGCAGGTCGTACTCGCGCTCGCCGAGCAGGACGAGCGGGACCGGTGCCCGCTCGCGCAGGTCGTCCGCCTCCAGTTCGATGGGGCTGAGGATCAGCCCGTCGATCACCCGGCTGCGGAAGCCCTGGCAGACCAGGGTCTCCTGGTCGCGGCGGCCGCCCGTGTGGTCGAGCAGCACGGTGTAGTCGTGCTCCGCGGCGGCGTCGACCACTTCGGCGGCCAGCTCGGCGAAGTAGGGATTGCCCAGCTCGGGCAGGGCCAGGGCGACGATCCCGGTCCGGCCCTTGCGCAGATGCCGGGCGGTGAGGTTGGGCCGGTAGCCGAGCTCGTCGATGGATTTCTGCACCCGCGCCCGCATCGCGGGAGTGACATGCGGCTGGTCGTTGACCACGTTGGACACGGTCTTGATGGAGACACCCGCGTGCGACGCGACGTCCTTGAGGCTCACCCGCACGATGTTCCTCCCCGTCCGCCAAGAGGGGCGCCGCCGGTTTTCCAACGTTATACGGGGCCGCGCTCGGTCCTGGCAAGCCCGCTCAGCGGCGGGCAGCGGGGAAGGGGTGCGGGAACCGCGCAGGATTCCCGCACCCTCCCAACCCAACGAAACGGGAACCGAGCTGACGAGGAATCAGATCAGGGAAAACTTCTGCGCGGTGGAGCCGTTGCAGTCCCAGAGCTGGAGGCGGGTGCCGTTGGCGGTGGCGCCGCTGGGGGAGTCGAGGCAGCGGCCTGACTGGGGGTTGAGGAGTGAGCCGTCGGCCTGCTGCACCCATTTCTGTCCGCCGACGCCGTTGCAGTCCCACAGCTCGACCTGCGTGCCATCGGCCGTGCCGTTGCCGTTGACGTCCAGGCAGCGGCCGAGGGTGCGCAGCGAGCCGTCGGCGTTGTGGTACCAGTGCTGGTCCACGGCCCAGGACTGGCAGTCCCACAGCTGTACGGCCGCCCCGTCGCCCCCGCTGTCGTCGGCGGCCACGTCGAGGCACTTCGCCCCCGTGCCCACGACCGGTGCGCCGCCGTTGACGGAGAACTTCTGCGCGGTGGAGCCGTTGCAGTCCCAGAGCTGGAGGCGGGTGCCGTTGGCGGTGGCGCCGCTGGGGGAGTCGAGGCAGCGGCCTGACTGGGGGTTGAGGAGTGAGCCGTCGGCCTGCTGCACCCATTTCTGCCCGCCGACGCCGTTGCAGTCCCACAACTCGACCTTGGCGCCATTGGCCGTGCCGTCGCCCTCGACGTCCAGGCAGCGGCCGATCGTGCTGAGGGAACCGTCGGCGTTGTGCTGCCAGTGCTGGTCCTCGGCCCACGTCTGGCAGCTCCACAGCTGTACGGCCGTGCCGTTGCCGCCGGTGTCGTCCGCGGCGACGTCCACGCACGCGCCGCCCGGCCCGGTGATCGTGCCCTGCGGCCCGTTGGGCACGTCCGTCTCACCAAAGTAGCCGACGGAGACCACGTTCGCCTGGACCGCGTTCTCGGCGGCGTCGGTCGGGTAGCCGGCGACCATCACGCCCTCGAAGAAGGTGCCCCGGTTCCAGTTGCTGTTGTCACCGCCCGTGCCCAGGATGATGCCGCCCTCCTGGTGCATGGGCCGGTAGCCGCCGCGGGTGGGCAGACCGCCGTTCCACCACGTACTCAGTGCCCCCGACTGGGAGTTGCCGCCCTTGAGCGCGTATGTCGTCTGCCCGTCGTTCTTCAGCATGGCGGTGACGAAGGGGCTGTTGTTGCCCCGGTTGGCGGTGTTGGAGCCGTTGTCGCCCTGGAACATGCCGTTCTCCATGTCGGCCTCGACCCACGGCCCCGAACCGGTGCACGGCGCGAAGTAGCACGTGGTGGCGATGGACACGGCGTCCATGTGGCCGTTGCCGGTGTCGGCCGGGGTGCTCTCCGCGTTGCCGTAGTCGAAGCAGCAGTCCGAGCCGGCATGCGTGCCGCTGGCCACCATGTAGGCGCCCTCCGGCTGTCCGTTGACCGCGACGCCGGAGGCCACCCCGGTGTAGCGGTAGCCGACGCCCGGCGAGATCCAGATGCCGTACACCTTGTGCCCGCCCGCCGTCACCGCGATCTCGCTCGCGTCCGCGCCGCGGTCGGCGCCCATGCCGGAGGTGCCGGCCGGGCCGGGGGTCAGATCGTTGTGCCGGGAGGTCTGGTCGTAGACCTTGGTGATCCGGCAGGTGGTGTTCTGGCAGAACGCGTCCTGCTGCGCGGCGTTGGCGTACCCGCCCGCCGACAGCAGCCCGATGTCCGCGCGGGCCCCGTCCGAGGCGCGAGTGACCTGGTACAGGGGGCCGTTGTACGACGACAGCAGGGCGCGCGTCGTGCTGTGCGCGGCGACACAGGGGGTGCCGGCGGCGCCGTAGATGTCGCACGGCAGCGAGCCCGCCGCCTGCGCGGCGCCGGGCAGGGCGATCAGCGCCCCGACGACGAGCCCGACCGCCGCGAGGGCGGACAGCAGATGGCGCACGGGACGGAGGACCGCCCACCGCGCGGACCGGCGGGAACCGCCTGTCGCGGGGGATTTCTCTCTGCGCATGGTGTGCTCCCGGTGCTGGGGGAGAGGGGGGAAGCGAGCCCGGCCCGCCGGGGCGGCGGCGGAGCCCACTCGGCTCGGCGCCTTCGCGGCGCCGGGCTCTGCCAACGTTGTAAACGGGATCCGCCACATAACAGCACAGCCCCCGCACGGGCGTCCATCCCCGTGCGCGAATCCGGCGGCACACCCGGCCACGACCCGCGGAGAGCCGTAAACCCGCTGCTGGAACGGGAGTTGGCAGCCCTGGTGGCGCGGTCAGCGCGGAAATCCGGTGCTCGGGAGCCTGTGCCGAACCGCCCTGCACGCGAACGGAACGGCCCGCTCGAAGAGTTGCGTACCGCGGGTTGACACCGGGTTTGACGTTCCCTCAATGTCTACAACGTTGAAAAGCCCGCCTGCCGTACCGCCCTCCGCGATCGAGGGCCCCGGTGGCCTCGTCTGTTCAGCCCCGCCCCTTCGTTGCATCGCTGAGGATGTGATCGGCGCGTGAACATCTCCCCCCGAGCCAAGGCCCTGACCGCCGCAGTGCTCACCGCCGGGCTGTGCCTGGCCGCCACCGGATGCACCAAGTCGGATTCCTCCACCGGCGGCGGCTCCCGCGCCACGGCGGCGGACGACGGCTCGGCCGCCTCCCAGCAGGTCGCCTCGTCCCCGGCGGCGGGCCCCGGCTGCACCTCCAAGACCTACGGCGGCGGCGTCCCCCGGCTGGACATCACCGACGGCAGGACGATCGTCGGCTTCTCCCAGTCCGAGTCGACCAGCAACCCCTTCCGCGCCACCGAGACCAAGAGCATCGAACAGCAGGCCAGGAAGCTCGGCGTCAAGCTGGTCGAGCGCAACGCCAACGCCGACGTGAACACCCAGAACTCCCAGATCGAGGACATGATCGCGCAGGGCGCCAAGGTTCTGATCGTCGCGCCGGAGAACTCCGACGGCCTCGGCCCCGCCCTGGCCAAGGCCAAGTCCGCGAAGATCCCCGTGCTCACCATCGACCGCACCGTCGGCGGCGCCGCCTGCACGGACTTCATGGCCTTCATCGGCTCCGACTTCTACCACCAGGCGCAGCTCGCGGCCGACGACCTCGCCGGCGCCACCGGGGGCGCCGCCCATGTCGCCATCCTCACCGGCACCCCCGGCAACAACGTGACCACCGACCGGACCAAGGGCTTCGAGGACCGGGCCAGGGCGAAGTACCCCAAGATGAAGATCGTCGCCTCGCAGACCGGGAACTTCGCCCAGACCGACGGCCAGAAGGTGATGGAGCAACTGCTCCAGTCGCACTCCGACATCGACGCCGTCTACGCCGAGAACGACGAGATGGCGCTCGGCGCGATCCAGGCCATCAGGTCCGCGGGCAAGACCCCCGGCAAGGACGTCAAGGTCGTCTCGATCGACGGCATCGAACAGGCCGTCAGGAACGTCGGGGCCGGGCAGATGGTCTCCGACATCGAGACCAACCCGCGCTTCGGACCGCTCGCCTTCCAGGCGCTCCAGGACTTCTACGGCACCACCGGCGTACCGCCCAAGGTGATCATCAAGGACGGCCACTTCACCGCCGGCAACGCCAAGCAGGCCCTCGGCCAGGGCCTCGTCTACTGAGCCGCGGCCGCCGCCGGGGGCCCGCAGGAGGAGGAAGACGTTGGTCCAGCAGAGCCGGGCACCTCGCAGCGACTGGATCCTCGAAGTCGCCGGGGTGGACAAGAAGTTCGCGGGCGTGCACGCCCTGCGCGGGGTGGACTTCCGGCTGCGCCCCGGCGAGGTGCACGCGCTCGTCGGTGAGAACGGCGCCGGGAAGTCCACGTTGATCAAGGTGATGACCGGGGTGTACCGGCCCGACGCGGGGCGGGTCCGGCTCGCGGGCGAGGACCGCGCCTTCCGCAACCCCCTGGAGGCGCAGGCGGCCGGCATCTCCACCGTCTACCAGGAGGTGAACCTCGTCCCGCTGATGTCGGTGGCCCGCAATCTGTGCCTGGGCCGCGAACCCCGCCGCTTCGGCCTGGTCGACGTCCGCGCCGTCAACCGCCTCGCCCGCGAGACGCTCGGACGCTACGGCGTCGACGTGGACGTCACCCGCCCGCTCGGCAGCCTCGGCCTGGGCGCCCAGCAGATGGTGGCCCTGGCCCGTGCGGTGCAGGCCGACGCCCGCGTGGTCGTGATGGACGAGCCGACCTCCTCGCTCGAACCCCGCGAGGTGGACACCCTCTTCTCGGTGATCCGCGGCCTGCGGAGCCAGGGCATCGCCGTCGTCTACGTCAGCCACCGCCTCGACGAGTTGTACGAGATCTGCGACCGCGTCACCGTGCTGCGCGACGGCGCGGTCGTGCACACCGGTGACATGGCCGCACTGGAACGGCTGGAGCTCGTCTCGCTGATGCTCGGCCGGGAGATGTCCACCGTACGGACCGAGGGCGCCACGGCGTTCGGCGCCGGCCGGGGCGGCGGGCCCCGCGGCGATGCCGGGGACGGGACACCTCCGGTGCTGCGGGCCACCGGCCTGACCGTCCGGCACAAGCTGCACGGCGTCGGCCTCGACATCCACCACGGCGAGGTCGTCGGCCTCGGCGGGCTGCTCGGCGCCGGGCGCAGCGAGACCGCCAAGGCGATCACCGGTGCCCTCGCCACCGAGGGCGGCACCGTCGAGGTGGACGGCGTTCCCCTCGCCCGCCGGAGTCCGGCCGCCGCCATCAGGGCGGGCGTCGTGATGCTCGCCGAGGACCGCAAGAGCGAGGGCATCCTGCCCAACCTGTCCGTCCGGGAGAACATCTCCCTGGCCCTGCTGCCCCGGCTCGCCCGCGCCGGCGTGGTCTCCGCGGCCAAGCAGGACGAGGTCGTGCGCTTTTTCATGGAGCGCCTGCGCATCAAGGCGGCCGGCCCCGACCAGAAGGTCGGCGACCTGTCCGGCGGCAACCAGCAGAAGGTGCTGCTGGCCCGCTGGCTGTGCCTCGGCCCCAAGGTGCTGCTCCTGGACGAACCCACCCGCGGTATCGACGTGGGCGCCAAGGCGGAGGTGCAGGCGCTCGTCGGCGAACTCGCCGGACAGGGCCTCGGGGTGCTGCTGATCTCCTCCGACCTGGAGGAACTGATCGAGGGCTCGGACCGGCTCGTCGTCCTCAAGGACGGCCGGATCGTCGGCCACCTCCGGGGCGCGGACATCACCGAGCGGACCGTGCTGGACACGCTCGCCACCCCCGCGGCCCCCGCCGCTCCCGCCTCCGCCGCTCCCGCCTCCGCCGCTCCCGCCGCCTCTGCCTCCGGCCCCTCCGTCTCCGGCCCCTCCGCCTCCGCCCCGGCCGCCTCCGCCCTGGCCGCCTCTGCCTCCGCCCCTTCCGCCTCCGCCCCTTCCGCCTCTGCCTCCACCCCGGCCGCCTCCTCCGTCCCGGCCGCCTCCGCCGCCGAAGCGCCGGAAGGCGAAGCGCTGGACGCCGAAGCGGCGGACGCCGATGCACCGGACGGCGAAGCCCCCGCATCGACCCCCGGCGACGACCCGGCGCGGGTCCAAGGACACCCGTCCGCCCCGGCCGTGCCGCACAAGGAGCCCCGATGACCCCCACGGCCTGGGCCGCCCCCGGCCCCCCGGACCGGGCCCGGCCGGCCCGGCTGCTCCAGGCGTACGGCGTCTACGCCGCGCTGCTCGTCCTGTTCGCCGTGGCCGCCGCCCTGGACACCTCGTTCCTGTCCGCGGGCAACGTCCGCATCCAGCTCTTCCAGGTCGCCCCCACCCTCGTCGTCGCCCTCGGCATGGCCCTGGTGATCGGAACGGAGGGCGTCGACCTCTCGGTCGGCGCCGTCATCGCCCTGGCCGCCTCGGTCGTCCCCCTCTACCTCGGCTACGGCGCGCCGCTCGCGGTGCTGATCGCCCTGGTCTGCGGCGGGATCGCGGGCGCGGCCGGCGGCACCATGGTCGCCTTCGCCCGCGTCCAGCCGATCGTCGCCACCCTCTCCCTGATGATCGGAGTGCGGGGCGTCGCCGAGCTGATCAACGGCAACTCCGCCAAAGCCGTCACCGACGCCGGGCTGCTCGGCCTCGGCTCCGACGGGTTCGCCGGGATCCCCGTCATGGCGTGGATCGCCGCCGCCTGCGCCGTACTCACCGCGCTGCTGGTACGCCGTACCACCTTCGGCCGCCAACTGGTCGCCATCGGCGACAACCGCCGGGCCGGCACCCTGGCCGGGCTGCCGGTGCGCCGGGTCCTCGTCACCGTCTACGTCCTGTCCGGCGTCCTCGCCGCCCTCGCCGGGACGATGATCGTCGGGCACGGCGCCGAGGCGGACCCCGCCAACCAGGGCCTCGACATGGAGCTGAACGCCATCACCGCGGTCGTGGTCGGGGGCACCCCGCTCACCGGCGGCCGGGTCCGGGTCCTCGGCACCGTGGCCGGCGCGCTGTTCATGCAGCTCATCACCGCCGTCCTCACCCAGCACAACGTGCACACGTCGTACACCCAACTCGTGGAGGCCGTCATCATCTGCTGCGCGGTCTACGCCTCCCAGGAGCGAGGTACCCGATGACCCCCTCCGCCCTGCGTCCCGCCCCGCTGCCGCCGCCCCCGGAGGCGGACGCCGCGGGGCCGGCCGTCCTGCGCGAACGCCTGGCCTCCCACATCCAGCGCCGGGGCGCACTGGCCGTGCTGGTGCTGATCACAGCCCTCGCCTCCGCGACCTCGTCCACCTTCGCCACCTGGTCCAACATCTCCAGCGTCCTCGGCAACAACGCCTTCGTCTGGCTGCTGGCCCTGGGCATGACCTTCGTCATCCTCACCGGCGGCATCGACCTGTCCGTCGGCTCCCTGTACGCGCTGGGCGGGGTGCTCGGCGCCTACGGCGCGCACACCGGCGGCACCTGGCTCGCCCTCGTACTGCCCCTGGCCGTCGGCGCGCTGTGGGGCACCGCGCAGGGACTGCTCGTCGCGCGCGCCCGCATGGCGCCCTTCATCGTCACCCTCGCCGGACTGCTCGGCGCCCGCGGCCTGCTCCAGGCGCTGACCGACGAGGGCTCCACCACCTACCTCGTCCCCGCCCGCTCCGCCTTCCGCCGCCCGGGCGACGGCACTTGGGTGCCCGTCCTCCTCGTCGCGGCCCTGTTCGCGCTCGGCGCGCTGCTGCTCACCCGCACCCGGTTCGGCGCCACGGTCACCGCACTGGGCGGCAACGAGAACGCCGCCACGCTGATGGGCCTGGCCGTGGCCCGCACCAAGGTCCTCGTCTACGTCCTGTCCGCCACCCTCGCCGCGACCGCGGGCGCGCTCGGCAGCGCCCGCCTGGGCTCCGGCGTCACCACCATCGGCGTCGGCTACGAACTCACCGCCATCGCCTCGGTGGTGATCGGCGGCACGCTCCTGACCGGCGGCAGCGGCTCCGTCGGCGGCACGGCGAGCGGGGTGCTGGTGCTGGCCGTCATCCACAACCTCATCGACCACTACTTCTCGCAGTACGGCTCCGCGTTCACCGACACGGTCAACGGCGCCTTCCTGGCCGTCGTGGTCCTCGCCCAGACCCTGCTCAGCCGCACCCGGCGGACGGACTGACGCCGCCCACCTACCGAAGGAGTCCCGTGGGCGTCAGCCTGAAGGACGTCGCACAGCGCGCCGGGGTGTCCGCCAAGACTGTGTCGAACGTCGTGAACAACTATGTCCATGTCTCCCCCCGCACACGGGCACGGGTGCAGCGGGCCATCGACGAACTCGGCTACCGGCCCAACCTCGTCGCCCGCCATCTGCGCAACGGCCGCACCGGCATCATCGCGCTGGCCGTCCCCGAACTGGGCAACCCGTACTTCTCCGAGGTGGCCGGCGCCGTCATCGACGCGGCCGCCCGGCACGACTACACCGTGCTGCTCGACCACACCGCGGGACTGCGGGAGAAGGAGATCCTGGTCTGCCAGGGCTTCCGCGCGCAGCTCATCGACGGCCTCATCCTCAGCCCGATCCGGATGGCGACGCAGGACCTGCTCGCCCGCACGGACACCTCGCCCCTGGTGCTCCTCGGGGAGCGCGAGTACGACGCCCCCTTCGACCACATCGCCATCGACAATGTGGCCGCGGCGCGCGCCGCGGTGCAGCACCTGCTCGACACCGGCCGCCGCCGGGTCGCCTTCCTCGGCGCCCGCCGCGAGAGCGGGCGGGAACCGGCGCACCTGCGGCTGCGTGGCTGGCGGGAGGCGCACACCGCCACCGGCCTGCGACCGCCCGAACCACTCGTCGTGGCCACCGACGGCTACGACCGCCAGGACGGCGCGGTGGCCATGGCCGCTCTGCTGGACCGGGGCGAGCGGCCGGACGCCGTGTTCGCGTTCAACGACCTGGTCGCCCTCGGCGCCATGCGGGTCCTGGCCAGACGCGGGCTGCGGGTGCCCCAGGACATCGCGGTGGCCGGCTTCGACGACATCGAGGAGGCCCGGTACGCGGCCGTCGCCCTGACGACCGTCGCCCCCGACAAACGCGCCATCGCCCGGATCGCCGTCGACTGCGTGGTGGAACGCATCGCCGCACGGACCGCACCGGTACCCCGCCGCATCCTGCCGGGCTTCGAACTCGTGGTCAGGGAATCCACGGTGGAACGGCACGGCTGAACCGGCGCCCGTGGTACGGCCACCGCCCCGCCGGCGCCGCCACGCCCGCCGGCTCCGTCCTCGCGGCGGACGCGGAACCAGTCCGCCATGTGGTCATCCTCACGGTCCCGCCGTGTCTCCGTGCCCCGTCGACCGGGGAATGGCCCCCCTCGCCGTGTCGGGCCCGCTCTCCGCCCGGCCGCCGGAGGCTCCAGGGCCGTCCGCGGCCGGCTCCGGCTTTGTGCGAGCCCGTGCGGCTGGGTTAATCTGCGGCGTATTTTCCCGTCACGTGAATCCGTGAACTGGGGAAACGCAGATGTGAACCGCCGGGTCAGGCCGCGTGCCCGGCGATGGTTCCGAGCCCTCCGTGCGAGGGCTCCTTGGGGAGCGGAATGAGGCGCGCATGGCCGGCAAGGCGACGGGGACGACCGACGCGGTACCGGGCGACGAGGAACTGAGAAGACTGCTCGCGGGGTTGACCGCCGTCCGCGACGGTGACTTCGGCACCCGGCTGCCCGACGACTCCTCGGGACTGATGGGGGACATCGCCACCGTCTTCAACGGCATGGTCGACCAGTTGTCCGTGTTCACCTCCGAGGTCACCCGCGTGGCCCGCGAGGTGGGCACCGAGGGCACCCTCGGCGGCCAGGCGCAGGTGCCGGGGGTCTCGGGCACCTGGGCCGACCTGACCGATTCGGTCAACGCGATGGCGGGCAACCTCACCACCCAGGTCCGCGACATCGCCCAGGTGGCCACCGCCGTGGCCAAGGGCGACCTGTCGCAGAAGATCGACGTCCCGGCGCGCGGTGAGATCCTTCAGCTGAAGGAGACCGTCAACACGATGGTCGACCAGCTCTCCGCGTTCGCGGACGAGGTGACCCGTGTCGCCCGCGAGGTGGGCACCGAGGGCCGGCTCGGCGGTCAGGCGCAGGTGCCGGGTGTCGCCGGGGTCTGGCGGGACCTCACGGATTCGGTCAACTTCATGGCCGGAAACCTCACTGCCCAGGTGCGCAACGTCGCCCAGGTCACGACGGCCGTGGCGCAGGGTGATCTGTCGCAGAAGATCACGGTGGACGCGCGGGGGGAGATCCTGGAGCTGAAGTCGACCATCAACACGATGGTGGACCAGCTCTCCGCGTTCGCGGACGAGGTGACCCGTGTCGCCCGCGAGGTGGGCACCGAGGGCCGCCTCGGCGGTCAGGCGGACGTCAAGGGCGTCAAGGGGACCTGGCGGGACCTCACGGATTCGGTCAACTTCATGGCCGGAAACCTCACCAACCAGGTGCGCAACGTCGCCCAGGTGGCCACCGCCGTGGCGCAGGGCGATCTGTCGCAGAAGATCACGGTGGACGCGCGGGGCGAGATCCTGGAGCTGAAGTCGACCATCAACACGATGGTGGACCAGCTCTCCGCCTTCGCGGACGAAGTGACCCGCGTGGCCCGCGAGGTGGGCACCGAGGGCCGGCTCGGCGGTCAGGCGCAGGTGCGGGGCGTCGCCGGCACCTGGAAGGACCTCACCGACAACGTCAACGTGATGGCCTCCAACCTCACCGGCCAGGTCCGCTCCATCACCCAGGTCGCCACCGCCGTCGCCAAGGGCGACCTCTCGCAGAAGATCATGGTGGAGGCCAAGGGCGAGGTCGCCGCGCTCGCCGACGTCATCAACACCATGGTCGACACCCTCTCGGCGTTCGCCGACGAGGTGACCCGTGTCGCCCGCGAGGTGGGCACCGAGGGCCGGCTCGGCGGCCAGGCCCATGTGCCCAACGTGGCCGGCACCTGGAAGGACCTCACCGACAACGTCAACTCCATGGCCAACAACCTCACCGGCCAGGTGCGCAACATCGCGCTGGTGACCACCGCCGTGGCCAGGGGCGACCTGTCGAAGAAGATCGACGTCGACGCGCGCGGCGAGATCCTCGAACTGAAGACGACCATCAACACGATGGTGGACCAGCTCTCCGCGTTCGCCGACGAGGTGACCCGTGTCGCCCGCGAGGTCGGCACCGAGGGCCGGCTCGGCGGCCAGGCCGAGGTCGAGGGCGTCTCCGGCACCTGGAAGCGGCTCACCGAGAACGTCAACGAACTCGCCGGGAACCTCACCCGGCAGGTCCGCGCCATCGCCGACGTCGCCAGCGCCGTCGCCGAGGGCGATCTGACCCGGTCCATCACCGTCGACGCCTCCGGCGAGGTCGCCGACCTCAAGGACAACATCAACTCCATGGTGGAGTCGCTGCGCGAGACCACGCGGGCCAACCAGGAACAGGACTGGCTCAAGACCAACCTCGCCCGCCTCTCCGGCCTCATGCAGGGCCACCGCGACCTGCACGTCGTGGCCGAGCTGATCATGGACGAGCTGGTGCCCCAGGTCTCCGCCCAGTACGGCGCCTTCTACCTCGCCGAGGACGGCCCGGCCGGCCCCGAGCTGCGGCTCGTCGGCTCCTACGGCCGCCCCGACGGGGACGAGCGGCCCGAGCGGATCCCCTTCGGCCGCTCCCTGGTCGGCCAGGCCGCCCGCAGCCGCCGTACCATCGCGGTCGACGAACTGCCGCCCCGGTACGTCACCATCTCCTCCGGACTCGGCCAGATCGAGCCCACCGCGCTGCTCCTGCTGCCCATCCTCTTCGAGGAGCAGGTGCTCGGCGTCATCGAGCTGGCCTCCGTCACCCGGTTCACCGCCGTGCAGCGGGACTTCCTCCAGCAGCTCGTGGACACCATCGGCGTCAACGTCAACACGATCGTCGCCAACGCCCGCACCGACGAACTGCTCGAAGAGTCCCAGCGCCTCACCAGCGAACTCCAGGCCCGCTCCGCCGAGTTGCAGGCCCAGCAGGAGGAACTCCAGCGCTCCAACGCCGAACTGGAGGAGAAGGCCTCGCTGCTCGCCGAGCAGAACCGCGACATCGAGGGCAAGAACCTCCAGATCGAGCAGGCCCGGCAGGAACTGGAAGCGCGCGCCCAGCAGTTGTCGCTCGCCTCCAAGTACAAGTCCGAGTTCCTCGCCAACATGAGCCACGAGCTGCGCACCCCGCTCAACAGCCTGCTCATCCTGGCCCAGCTGCTCGCCCAGAACCCCTCCCGCAACCTCACCCCGAAACAGGTCGAGTACGCGGGCATCATCCACTCGGCGGGCTCCGACCTGCTCCAGCTGATCAACGACATCCTCGACCTGTCCAAGGTCGAGGCCGGCAAGATGGACGTCACGCCCGAGCGGGTCCCGCTGCGCCAGCTCATCGAGTACGTCGAGGCCACCTTCCGGCCGATGACCTCGCAGAAGAGCCTCGGTTTCACCGTCACCACGGCCGCCGGCGCGCCCGCCGACCTCCTCACCGACGACTCCCGGCTCCGGCAGATCCTGCGCAACCTGCTGTCCAACGCGGTGAAGTTCACCGAACAGGGCGGGGTCGAACTGCACGTCGAACCCGCCACCGACGACGAGGTGCCGAGGGCCGTGGTCCGCGGCGGCGCCGTGGTCGCCTTCCGGGTGAAGGACACCGGCATCGGCATCCCGGAGCAGCAACTGGAGAGCATCTTCGGCGCGTTCCAGCAGGCGGACGGCACCACCAGCCGCAAGTACGGCGGCACCGGGCTCGGCCTGTCCATCACCCGCGAGATCGCCCATCTGCTCGGCGGCGCCGTCACCGTCGACAGCACACCCGGCAAGGGCAGCACCTTCACCCTGTTCCTGCCCGTCGCCCGGCCCGACTTCGACGAACACCTGCGCGGCGTCCACGGCGCCGCCGAACCGGCCGAGCTGGAGCGCCCCGACGACACGGACGCGCACGAGCTCAAGGCGGCACCGCCCCTGGTCTCCGCGAAGCGGCCGCGCGCCCGCAGGCTGCTCGTCGTGGAGGAGCGGCCCCGCGGCCTGCTGACCCTGGTCGCCGAGAGCGTCGTCGGCGACCTCGACCACGGCCACGCCGACGGCATCCCCGTCGACATCATCACCGCGGTCGGCGCCCAGGAGGCGGCCGGCGCCCTCGCCGCCGAACCCTGCCACTGCGTCGTGGTCGAACTGGGCGCCCCCGACGGGGAGTCGGCCCGGTTCCTGGCGGCGCTGCACGGCGACTCCGCCCTGGCCGGCGTCCCCGTCCTGGTGCACAGCGGCTCCCACCGCGCCGAGTACCCGCAGGCGGAGCCGGGCGGCTCGCTGGAGTACCTCTCCAGCCTGGACGAGCTGCGGGAGCGGATCGCCCTCCACCTGTCCGCGGAGGAGCCCGGCGAGGTGCTCACCTTCGTCCGCGGCGAGGAACTCCAGCACGCCCCCGCGGAGCTGGTCGACGAGCACACCCGTGGCCGTACCGTGCTCGTCGTCGACGACGACGCGCGGAACCTGTTCGCGCTCAGCGGCATCCTCGAACTGCACGGCTTCCGCGTCCTGCACGCGGAGAACGGCCGCAAGGGCATCGAGACGCTGCTGAACAACCCGGACGTCGAACTGGTCCTGATGGACGTGATGATGCCCGAGATGGACGGATACGCCGCCACCGCCGAGATCCGCAGCATGCCCCGGTACGCCGACCTGCCGGTGATCGCCGTCACCGCGAAGGCCATGCAGGGCGACCGGGAGAAGAGCCTCGCCTCCGGCGCCAGCGACTATGTGACGAAACCCGTGGACACGCGCGACCTCATCGCCTGCGTCCGGCGCTGGCTGCCCGCATGATGCAGGAGAACGACGCCGCGCAACCGTCCCTCCGCAGGCCGAGGAGTACCCCTCCGGTGACCACCCAGCCGTCCGCCGACCCCGGCACGCACTCCGCCCGGCAGACCGACCCGCAGCCCGGATCGGGCACCGGCGCGCCGAGCGGCGTGCCCGCCCCGCTGCCGCCTGCCGAGGAGGCGGTGGCCGGCGTGCCCGAGGACTCCCCGGTGGGCAGGCTCGCGGCCACCGTGGAGCGGCTGCGCCGCGAGGTGCGGACCGCGCAGGCGGAGGCCGAGGGCCGCGCGCTGATCGAACTGGCCAAGGGCATCCTGGTCGAACGGCTGGGCTGCGGCCCCGCCCAGGCCGCCCGGCAGCTCGCCGAACTGACCGAACAGGCCCAGGTGACACCGCTGGAACTCGCGGTGGACGTCATCAACCAGGCGGCCAAGGACCGGGTCGCCGAGGTGACCGAGGCGTTCCTGTCCACGACCGCCGGCCCCGGCGACCCGGAGGACGGCTCCGCCGCCGTACGGCTGCGCGCCGCCGAGAGCGGGGTGCTGGCCGCCCACGACACCGAGGCGATGGCCGCCTCCCTGCTCGAACACGCGCTGCGCCCGCTCGGCGCCGTCGCCGTGGCCATCTGGGCGGCCGGCTCGGACGGTTCGCTGACCCTGGCCGGCAGCGCCGGCTTCACCCCCGCCGAGGCGGCCCGCTGGTGCTACGTCCCGCCGGACGTGGCCACGGTGGCCCGCCGCGGCCTGACCGAGCCCGACGGACAGTGGCTGCCCTCGCTCGCCGAGTCCGGGCTGCCCACCATCGGGCGACGCGAATACGCCGACGGCGCCCGGATCGCCGTACCCGCGGGCGCGGGCGGCCGCATCCACGGCGTCCTGGAGATCGCCTGGCCCAAACCCGAGGAGCCGCTGCCCCGCCAGGTGCTGCGCCAGGTGGAGACGCTCGCCGAACTGTGCGCGCACAGCCTGGACGACTTCGTGCCCTCCGCCGTGCCCCGGTGGGAGTCACGGGTGATGCCGGACGTCGCGGAGCTGATGGACCTGGCGGACGGACTGCACGACCCGGCCCTGGTGCTCGTGCCGCACCTCGACGACGACGGGCAGCTCGTCGACTTCCGCATCCAGCACGTCAACAACCGCTTCCTCGACCCGGCGGGCCGGCCGCGGGCCGTCATCGGCGGCGCCCTGCTGCTGGAGGCGTACCCGATGGCCGCCGGCACCAGCGAACTGTTCCAGCGCGTGGAACGGGTCTACGCCACCGGGGAGCCGTTCCGCGCCCAGCGGGTGCGGCTCACCGCACTGGTCGACCAGGTCCCGCTCTCCGCGGTCGCCGACATCAGCATCAGCCGGCACGGCTCCAGCCTGCTGCTCATCTGGCGCATCGAGGACGAGGCCGCGCGCCTGGCCAGCCTGCTCCAGCACGCCCAGCGGCTCGGCCGGATCGGCGGCTTCGAGGAGAACCTGCTGACCGGCGAGATCACCTGGAACGGCCAGCTGTACACCCTCTACGGCCGCCCGCCGACCAGCTCCCCGGTCGCCCTGGAGGAACTGCCCGCCCACGCCCACCCGGACGACGCGGTGCAGATCCGGCGATTCCTGCGCACCCTGCTGCACCACCGCCGGCCGGCCTCGGCGGCCTTCCGGCTGCAGCGGCCGGACGGCGTGTCCCGGCACATGCGCCTGGTCGCCGAACCGGTCCTCGACACCGACGGCCAGCTGTTCGGGGTGCGCGGCGCCTACCAGGACATCTCCGCCCAGCACTGGACGGAGGTCGCCCTCGCCGCGACCCGCGACCAGCTCGCCCACACCGAGCAGCAGGCCGCCGAGCGCAACCGGCTCACCCTCCAGCTCCAGCACGCGATCATGCCCCCCGCCCAGGCACCGCTGCGCGTGCCCAGCCTCCAGGTGGCGGTGCGCTACCGGCCCGCCGAGACCGAGCACATGGTCGGCGGCGACTGGTACGACGCGGTGGTACTGCCCTCGGGACTCGTCCTGCTGTGCGTCGGCGACGTCGCCGGACACGGCATAGAGGCGGCCACCAGCATGGTCGTCCTGCGCAACGCGCTGCGCGGCCTCGCCGTCACCGGAGCGGGACCGGCGCAGCTGCTGTCCTGGCTGAACATCGTCGCCCACCATCTGACGGGCGCCGTCACCGCGACCGCCGTGTGCGGACTGTACGACGGCGAACGCCGCACCCTGCGCTGGGCGCGGGCCGGTCACCTGCCCCCGGTCCTGGTGCGCGACGGCGAGGCCACCGCGCTTCCCACGCTCAGCGGCCTCCTGCTGGGCGCCCTGCCGGAGGCGGTCTACGAGGAGACCGAGCTGGAACTCGCCGCGGGCGACACCCTCCTGATGTACACCGACGGCCTGATCGAACGCCGGGACCGCTCGGTGGAGGAGTCCCTCTCCCACCTCCTGGCCACCGCCCGCTCGGGCCCCCGCCCCCTGGACCAGCACCTGGACCGACTGCTCACGTACAGCAGGTCGGACACCGACGACGACACCTGCATCGTGGGAATCAGAGTGGACTGACGGAACGCGGGCCCGAGCCGCCGGATCGACGTCACCCCCCGCGTAACCTCTTCCTGTGCCAGCCCCCCGCCTGCGTCGTGTCGCCGTCCTCGTGCTCGAAGGCGCGAAACCCCTCGATGTCGGCATCCCCGCGCAGGTGTTCACCACCCGCGCGAGCATGCCGTACGAGGTGCGGGTGTGCGGGGCGGCCCCCGGCCGCGTGAGGGGCGGCGACGGCCTCGCGTACGACGTCGCCCACGGCCTGGACGCGCTCGCGTGGGCGGACATCGTCTTCGTCCCCGGCTACCGCTTCCCGGACCGCGACGACCCGCCGCGGGCGGTCCTCGACGCCCTGATCGCCGCCCACGAGCGGGGCGCACGGCTCGCCGCCATCTCGACGGGCGCCTTCGCGCTCGCCGCCACCGGCCTGCTCGACGGCAGGCGCGCCACCACGCACTGGCACTACACACGGGCCCTCATGGCCCGGCATCCGCTCGTCCAGGTGGACGAGAACGTGCTGTTCGTGGACGAGGGCAGCGTGCTCACCTCGGCCGGCGCCGCCTCCGGCATCGACCTGTGCCTGCACATCCTGCGCGGCGACATCGGAGTGGCCGCCTCCAACCACGCGGCCCGGCGCCTGGTCGCCGCCCCCTACCGCAGCGGCGGCCAGGCCCAGTACGTGCCGCGCAGCGTCCCCGAGCCCGTCGGCGAGCGCTTCGGCGCCACCCGCGAGTGGGCGCTGCACCGGCTCGGCGACCCCCTCACCCTCGACGTCCTGGCGCGCCGGGCGGGCGTCTCCCCACGCACGTTCTCCCGGCGCTTCGTGGAGGAGACCGGCTACACGCCGATGCAGTGGGTGCTGCGCGCCCGCCTCGATTTGGCCCGCGAACTGCTCGAACGCTCCCAGCGGGGCGTCGAACAGATCGCCGCCGACGTCGGACTCGGCACCGGCGCCAACCTGCGCCTGCACTTCCAGCGCGTTCTCGGCACCACCCCGAGCGAATACCGGCGCACCTTCACACGGGGCGAGTGATCCGCCCGCTGGCGGGATCCTTTCGAACCATGGCGTTCCCGCCACTGTCCGCGGCGCGTCCCGCGGACGAACCTGGTGGCGAACGGAAGGGAGATCACCCATGACCCGCATCGCCATCAACGGATTCGGCCGCATCGGGCGGAACGTGCTGCGCGCCCTGCTCGAACGGGACAGCGCGCTCGAGATCGTCGCGGTCAACGACCTGACGGAGCCCACCGCTCTCGCCCGGCTGCTCGCCTACGACAGCACGGCCGGCCGGCTCGGCCGCCCGGTGACGGTCGACGGGAACGCCCTCGTCGTGGACGGCCGCCGGATCACGGTGCTGGCCGAGCGCGAGCCGGCGAGCCTGCCCTGGGCCGAACTCGGCGTCGACATCGTCCTGGAGGCCACCGGCCGCTTCACCTCGGCGAAGGCCGCCCGCGCCCACCTCGACGCGGGCGCGAAGAAGGTACTCGTCAGCGCGCCGTCCGACGGCGCCGACGTCACGCTCGCGTACGGCGTCAACACCGACGCCTACGACCCGGCCGCGCACACGATCGTCTCGAACGCCTCCTGCACCACCAACGCGCTCGCGCCGCTGGCCGCGGTCCTCGACGAACTCGCCGGTATCGAGCACGGGTTCATGACCACGGTGCACGCCTATACCCAGGAGCAGAACCTCCAGGACGGCCCGCACCGCGACGCCCGCCGCGCCCGCGCCGCCGGCATCAACATCGTGCCGACCACGACCGGCGCCGCCAAGGCGATCGGCCTGGTGCTGCCGAACCTCGACGGCAAGCTGTCGGGCGACTCGATCCGCGTGCCGGTGCCGGTGGGCTCGATCGTCGAACTCAACACGACCGTCGCCCGCGAGGTGACGCGCGAGGACGTGCTGGCCGCCTACCGCGCCGCCGCGCAGGGCCCGCTCGCCGGCATCCTCGAATACTCGGAGGACCCGCTCGTCTCCTCCGACATCACCGGCAACCCCGCCTCCTCGATCTTCGACTCGGCCCTCACCCGCGTCGACGGCCGCCACGTCAAGGTCGTCGCCTGGTACGACAACGAGTGGGGCTTCTCCAACCGCGTGATCGACACCCTCGAACTCCTCGCCGGACACTGACCGGCGAGGTCGGGCGAACAGCTGGGGAGCCTGGTAGGCAGTACCCGTCGTCCTCTTGTCCTCGGGAGCCGCAGATGTCCGTACGCCGTGTCATGCCCGTCATCCAGTCCGTGGCCGCGCGGGAAAGCGCCGACTTCTACGGCCTGCTGGGCTTCGAGGAGGTCATGAACCTCGGCTGGGTGAGGACGCTGGCCTCCCCGTCGAACCCGACGGCACAGATCAGCCTCGTATCGGACGACAAGACCGCGCCGGTCACCCCCGACATGAGCGTCGAAGTGGACGACGTGGACGCGGCCTACGCCGCCATGCGGGCCGCCGGCGCGGAGATCGTCCACCCCCTGCGGGACGAGGAGTGGGGGGTACGGCGATTCTTCGTCCGCGACCCGGACGGCCGCGTGGTCAACGTCCTGAGCCACCGCTGACGCCGACGGCCCGGCTCGCCCAGCCGGCGGGCCGGCCCCGAGCGACCTCACGCGCGGGGTTCGGCCAGGTCCGATGGCTTTGTGCCATTCATCGGCAACCCGCCTCCCGCGGCACTCGGACGCCGCTAGACAAGAAGGCGGGGGCGGTGTCCTGCCGTGCCCACGGGGTGGCCGGCCGAGGGGGAGGTCTGGGCGGGTGCTGACCATGAACGATGCGCTGCCGCCGGCGGCTATCGGATCGCGGCGGTCGCGGCGCCGTACGGAGGCCGGCCGATGAGCCGGCGCACGCCCGCCAGGCGGGCGACGAGCAGGCGCCCTCCGGTGCGGCGGCGTACCCGACGGCCGGGCAGGCGGCGGCAGCGCGCGGACGACCGGCTGATCGGCCTCCTGGTCACCGCCGCCCTGGTGGTGGCCCTCGTGGTGACCGTCGTGAACTGGCTGCTGGCGCACTGGTGGGTCCTGGCCGTCGTCGTCGCGCTCGCGGCAGCCGCGGGCGCCGGCCGGCTCTGCCTGAAGCGGCAGCGGGCGCGGTGGGACGCGGTTCGCGCGCAGGGCCTGCGCTACGGGCTGGCCCAGCTGGACGCCCTGCACCATTCCCGGTTCGAGGACGCCGTACGGGACCTGATGCACCGTGACGGCTGCCGGGACGCGCTCCGTGTCGGCGGCGGCGGAGACCTGGGCGCCGATGTCAAGGCCACCGACCCCTATGGGCGCCGGTGGGTGATCCAGTGCAAACACCGGCGCAACGGCCTCGCCGGATCCGCCGTGGGCACCCCGGACCTCCAGGTCCTCAACGGCACCGCCCGCCCGGTCCACGGAGCCGACGTCGCGGTCATCGTGACGAACGGCCGGGTCACCGCCCCGGCCCTGGCCTTCGCCGAACAGCAACGCCTCCATGTGGTCGACCGGCACACCCTCGGGGCATGGGCGTCCGGTTCGCGCCCGCTGTGGGAACTCCTGCGCGCCGTCCCGCCCCCGCGCAGACCGACCGCCCTGTCCTGAGCCGCGGGAAAAAACTGGACGCGGTCACATCCTGGCTTGTAGTTTGCGGTCGACCGTGACACCGCCCGAGGAGGTGAGACCCATGAACGCTGTATCGACGTGGGTGCTCCCCCTTTCCCGTCACGGCCGGCGATCGACGTAGGTGTCGCCGGGATGGGCCACGGCGGCGGCAGGCACAAGAAGGAACCGGCCATGACGGGCCGCGCCCGCCTCCTCGTGAACGGCCTCGGCTTCCACGCCGCCGCCATCGACGCGCCCGGTCACGGCGACCGGCCGCGCACCGCGCAGGACGAGCAGGACATCGCCGAACTCCGCGCCGCGCAGGCGGCAGGCGAGCCGGAAGGGCCGACCGTCGTCCGGTACAACGCCCGCCTGGCGCGGCTCGCCGTGCCCGAGTGGCGGGCGACCCTGGACGCCCTCCAGGAACTTCCCGAGATCGGCGCCGACGCACCGGTCGGCTACACCGGCCTCGGCCTGGGCACCGCGATCGGCGTGCCGCTGGTGGCGGCCGAGCCTGGGATCGGGGCCGCGGTCTTCGGCCTGCACTGGCCCGACGCCCTGGTCGAGACGGCGAAGCGGATCACCGTCCCGGTCGAGTTCGACCTCCAGTGGGACGACGAGCGCATCCCGCGCGAGGCCGGCCTCGCGCTGTTCGACGCCTTCGCCTCGAAGGAGAAGACCCTGCACGCCAACGCGGGCAGGCACTTCGACTGGCCCCGGTCCGAGGTCGACAGCGCGGTCCGCTTCCTCGCCCGCCACCTCGGCCGGGCGGACACCTCACCGGCCTGAGCCGAGCGGTGGCGGCGTCCGGTCCTCCGACTGGGCGCCGCCACCGCGGCCGTACCTCCTGCGGACCGGGGAAGGTCCCAGGTCCTCATCCGTCTGGGGCGGCCGCCCCGGTGGATATCACGCCTATGGCCGGTCAGCCCCGGACGATGTTCTGGGCCTGGGGCCCCTTCTGGCCCTGGCCGATGTCGAAGGTGACCTGCTCGCCCTCGGTGAGCTCGCGGAATCCACCGCCCTGGATCTCGGAATAGTGCGCGAAGACGTCAGCTCCTCCGCCGTCCTGGGCGATGAAGCCGTACCCCTTCTCGGAGTTGAACCATTTCACGGTGCCGCTGGCCATCAATCGATCCTTCGTTCATACCGGGAGCCACCCATGTCCGGGGCTGCTCCGGCTCCCTTGGCAGTGGGAGCCGACATCGTTTCTACCCCGAGCACCCCGGCCTATCCGGCTCATGACACAGCAGTCCCGTACGCCGTTCCGGTGACGATCGGCAGTGGGACGCCCGTGATGCCGGAGGTGTGCGGGGAAAGAGGGGGAAGGACGGGGAAGGAGGGGGAAAGGGGAGGAGGGAAGACAGGGAGGCTGACGTGGCGCTTGAGCGGATCGGGCTGGCCGAGGTGCTGGCCGCGGCGGAGAACGCCGCGCCGATGGCTTCGGTGGACGTGGTCGCGCGCAATCTGCGGGACCGGTTCGGGGCCCGGTACGTGTCGTTCCTCTTCGTCGACATCGTCAATCGCAAGCTGGTCCGGGTCGGCGAGGAGGATGCCCCGCACGAAGGCCGCCGCGCCGATCAGGTCGACCTGCGCGACAGCGTCTACGACGACGTCCTGCGCTCCCAGCAGCTGGTGTGCACGCCGGCGGACGGCGGACAGGGCCGACGGGTGATCGCCCCGGTCACCAACCGCGGCGACACCATCGGCGTGCTGGAGCTGTCCCTGCCGGATGCCGGACCGGACGTGCTGGAGCAGGTGGAAGAGGCCGCCCACGCGCTGGCGTACCTCATCGTCACCGACCGCCGGTTCACCGACCTCTACCAGTGGGGCCAGCGCACCACCGGGCTCAGCCTCGCCGCCGAGATCCAGCGCGAGCTCCTGCCTTCGGCCTCCTCCTTCGAGGCGGCCGAGTTCGCCCTCGCCTGTGCCCTCGTCCCCGCCGACAGCATCGCCGGCGACACCTACGACTACGCCCTCGACCACGACACCCTGCACCTGTCCCTCACCGATGCCATGGGCCACGACGTGGACGCGGCCCTGATGGCCACCCTCCTGGTCAACGCCTCCCGTGGCGCCCGGCGTGCCGGGGCCGGCCTCGTCGAGCAGGCCTGCCGGACCCACCAGGCGATGCTCGACCACGGCCGCTGCACCTTCGCCACCGGCCAGTTGCTGCGCATCGCCCTCGACGGGAGCGGCGCCGAGATCGTCAACGCGGGTCATCCCTGGCCGCTGCGGCTGCGCGCGGGCGCGGTCGAGGAGGTTCCGCCGGCCGTCGACCTGCCCTTCGGCGTCCCCACCGCCCACGGCTCCTACCGGGCGCAGAACCTCGACCTGCGGCCCGGCGACCGCCTCGTGCTCTACACCGACGGCATGCAGGAACGCCGGGCCCGCACGGCCGACCTGCCCGGACTCATCCGGGAAACCGCCGGCGAGCGGCCCCGTGAGGTCGTACGGGCGCTGACTGGCGCGGTCGAGGACGCCTGCGGCGGGCACCTCCAGGACGATGCCACCGTGGTGTGCCTGGACTGGCACGGACCCCACCCCGAAGGCCGCAGCGCGAACGCCGGGGCCGACACCGACCAGGCCGCCCGGAACCGGTGACGCGGGCCCGGCCCCGGCTCAGGCGATGCTGAGGCGTTCGGTCAGTTCGACCAGGGCCGCGCCGAGCGGCAGCGCCACGTGCGCGTGCGCGAGGTCGTCGCCGCGGGTCGGGCCGAGATTGATGATGGAGACGGGCTTGCCGTCCTTCGCGGCGCGCCGGACGAACCGCAGCCCCGACAGAACGGCCAGGGACGAGCCGAGCACGAGCAGCGAGTCGGCCGCGTCGACCAGCTCGAAGCAGCGCTGGGTGCGGGACTTGGGCACGTTCTCGCCGAAGAACACGACGTACGGCTTGAGCACGCCGCCGCACCGCTCGCACGGCACGACCCGGAACGTGCGGACGACGTCGTCGGGCAGTTCGATGTCGCCGTCCGGGTTGACCCGCAGTCCGGCGGCGTCCTGCGCCGCGAGGAACTCCCCGTTCGCGGCGAGCAGCCGGGCGTCCAACTCGTCGCGCGGCCCGATCGTCCCGCAGTCCAGGCAGACGACCCGGTCCAGACTGCCGTGCAGGGCGACGGTGTCCGTCGTCCCGGCCGCTTGGTGCAGCCCGTCCACGTTCTGCGTGATCACGGCGCTGACGTACCCGCAGGCGCGCAGTGCCTGAACGGCGTGGTGCCCCGCGTTGGGCCGGGCCCCGGCCATGGCACGGCGCCCGACGTAGCCGCGGGCCCAGTAGCGGCGCCGGTTCTCCTCGTCCGAGACGAAGTCCTGGTACGTCATGGGGGAGTGCCGCCGGTGCCGCCCGCTCACGCCCCTGTAGTCGGGGATACCGGACTCGGTGGAGATCCCGGCGCCGGTCAGCACCGCCACCTTGCCGGCGGCCACTTGCCCGGCGATCTCGTCCATCCCGCCGGCGGGACGGACACCGGTGTCGGGTATCGGGCCGACGATCGGACGCATACGCATATGTGCAGCTTAGGTCAGCGGGTACGACGGCGGACGGTACGTCCGCGCCGGTCGGTCCCCCGCGCGTGGCGCCGGCCGGCGGTTCAGGGGAGGGGGACCGCCGTGCCCGTCACCTCGATGCCGCTGGACGGGTCCGCGGGGATCGCCACCGTCAGCAGGCTCGGGCGGCCCATGTCCACGCCCTGGTGGATGGTCAGCACCGCGGGCGGCGTGACCAGCTCGTTGGCGCGGAGGTAGCCGCCGAGGGCCGCGGCCGCCGCACCGGTGGCCGGGTCCTCCACGACGCCGCCCGGCGGGAACGGGTTGCGGGCGTGGAAGACGGTGTCCGACTCGCGGTGCACGAGCGCGATGGTCGTCCAGCCCCGGCGCGCCATCAGGGCGTTGAGCGCCGGCATGTCGTAGTCGAGGTCGGTCAGGCGCGCCCGCTGCGCGGCGGCGATGACGGGATGCCAGGCGCCGCCGTAGCCGACCTGGGGCGGCAGGGCCGGGTCGAGGTCGGCGGCGGACCAGCGCAGGGCGGCGAGGAGTTCGGCGAGGTCGGCGTCGGAGAGGTCCGCCGTGCGGGGCTCGACGCTGACCAGGGTGGCCGTGACGGAGCCGTCCGGGGCGGTGGCGGTGGTCACCGGGACGGGCCCCGCCTTGGTGCGCAGCAGCAGGCGGCCGACGCCGTGCCGGGAGGCGTGCGCGACGGCCGTCGCGATGGTGGCGTGCCCGCAGAACGGGACCTCG
Organism: Streptomyces sp. NPDC043952; assembly: GCF_056435325.1. Taxonomy (NCBI): domain Bacteria; kingdom Bacillati; phylum Actinomycetota; class Actinomycetes; order Kitasatosporales; family Streptomycetaceae; genus Streptomyces; species Streptomyces sp. NPDC043952. The sequence continues at coordinate 60,885 of NZ_JBWKES010000020.1, read as the reverse complement.
GTCTGCGGGCTGAAGTACCGGATGTCGAGCGACCCGTCGGGGCGCGCGACGGCGAACGCCGTTTCCGAGTAGCCGACTTCGGCCGCGGTGGCGGCCATCGTCGGCTCGTCGAGGCCGGCGGCGTCCAGCACCACACCCGCCGGGTTCCCGCCGAGGGGGTCGCTGCTGAAGGCCACGTAGCGCAAGATCTCCATCGGCCGAACCTAACCGCTCCGTCACCGGACCGTCAAAGGTGTTACCGAGCGGGCAAGTGGGGGCACCGGCACGGAAGTTGGGGGAGTGCCGGCGGCCGCCCTCAGACGGTTCCCAGCCACTGGTGGACCGCGGTCGCGGTGGTGCGGGCATGTTCCTCCAGCATGGTGAAGTGGTCGCCGGGCACGGTGATTTCGGTGTGCGGGAGGCTCCAGAGCGGGGCGGGTTCGGTGCCGGGCAGCGGGTCGCGGGCCCGTACGTACAGCGTGGGGCAGGCGAGCGGCGCGGGCTGCCAGCCGGCGAAGAGGTCGAAGTACCCGGCCATGGCGGTGAGCCGGTCGGGGCTGGCGGAGGCGAATTCCGCCGCCCGGCGCAGCATGTCCGACGTCATCGCGGAGAGCGCCCGGTCCCGCTCGCCGTGGCCCGGAGGATAGGTGTCCAGCAGGACCACCGCCGCCGGGCCGGCGCCCTCGGACTCCAGGCGCTCCGCCACGGCATGGGCCACCCAGCCGCCGGCCGACCGCCCCAGCAGTACGACAGGTCCCTCGGCCGCGCGGACGGCCAGGGCCTGGGCGGTGACCAGGGCGTCCAGCGTGCCGGGCAGCGCCTCTCCGGGCTCGAACCCCGGCTGCCGTACCGCGGACACCGGCCGCAGCCCGTGCAGCCCGGCACCGAGGCGCGCGTACTCCTGCGGTCCGGACACCGCGCTGAGCGCGGGGGCGCAGACCAGCCGGGCCCCGGTGCCGCCCGCCGCGAGCGGCACGGGTTCGTGCGCCGCACCGGCCGCACCGGTCCGGTCGAAGGCCGGGCGCAGACGCGCGGCCATGGTGAGGAGCGCCATGCCGTCCCAGGTCCGGCCCTGGGCACAGGCGGTACGAAAGAGCGCGCCCAGGGAGTCCGGAGTCCCCTCCCCGTCGGCGGTCCGTGGTCCGGAGGCATCCGGGAGAGCGCCCGCCTGCGAACCACCCGCCGCGTTCTCCTGCGCGGGGGATGCCTCGGCGGCATACCGCCGTGTCAGCTCGGTGGCGAGCGCGCGTGGCGTCGGGAAGTCGAACAGCAGCGTGGACGGCAGCGCCAGCCCCGTCCAGGCCTCCAGCTCGTTGCGCAGGTCGACCGCGGCCAAGGAGTCCAGCCCCAGGTCCGCCAGCAGGGCGTCCTCCTCGATCTCGCCGGGTGACTCCGCGTGGCCCAGGACGCGCGCCGCCAGCGCCCTGACCTCGGTGAGCAGCACCCCGGCCCGCTCGCCGGGCGAGGCGGTCGCCGGCGCCCGGCCGCGCCGGTCCCGGCCCCTGCCGCCCGCACCGGCGGGAGCGGGGAGCCGGTTCGCCGCCGGGTCGGCGGTGGGGGAGAGGCGGGCCGCCACCACCACGGGCTCGTCACCGGCCACGGCGGCATCGAACAGGGCCAGGCCCTCTTCCGGCCCGAGCGGGGCGAACCCGGCGCGGGCCATCCGCTGCCGGTCCGCGTCGTCGAGGTGCGCCATCATTCCGTCGCCCTGCCGCCAGGGGCCCCAGACGATCGACGTACCGGGCAGCCCGAGCCGGCGGCGGTGCCGTGCCAGGGCGTCCAGCACACAGTTGGCGGCGGCGTAGTTGGCCTGGCCCGCGGAGCCGAAGGCGCCCGCCACCGAGGAGAACAGCGCGAACAGCGCCAGGTCCTGACCAGCCGTCAGTTCGTGCAGCGCGAGCGCGGCGTCCGCCTTGGGACGCAGTACCCGCCGCAGCCGGTCGGCGGTGAGCGCCGTGACGACACCGTCGTCCAGCACCCCTGCGGTGTGCACGACGCCGGTCAGCGGGTGGGCCGCCGGAACCGCGTCGAGCAGGGCGGCGAGCGCGGCCCGGTCCGCGACGTCACAGGAGCGCACGGTCACTCGGGCGCCCGCAGCGCCCAGCTCCGCGACGAGTCGCCGGGTCCCCGGAGCGTCCGCCCCGCGTCGCCCGGCGAGCAGCAGATGACGGACGCCGTGGGCGGTGACCAGGTGCCGCGCCACCAGCCTGCCCAGGGAACCGGTGCCGCCGGTGACCAGGACCGTGCCCTCCGGATCGAGCCTGCGCGGCTCCGGTGCCGCGGCCAGGGGCACCAGCTCCGGCACGTACACGGTCCCCCGGCGTACGGCCGCCTCCGGCAGCGCGGCGGCCGGCAGGGCGGGCAGGACGCTCCAGGAGTCGGGGTGTTCGTCCGTGTCGATCAGGGCGAAGCGCCCCGGATGCTCGCGCATGGCCGAGCGGATCAGCCCCCACACCGGTGTGTGCGCCGGTACGGGCGCCCTCTCGCCGTACCGGTCCCGACCGGCGGGAGCGTCGTCGGCCGGAGCGACGGCACCGGACGTGACGAGGACCAGCCGGGAGCGGGCCAGGTGCGGTGCCGCGAGCCACGCCTGTACGAGCCTCAGTGCCCGCTCCGCCGCCTCCAGCAACCCGGCGGCCGGGTTCCGCGTGCCGTCGGCCGGGCCGGGCGGCGGGCACGGTGCCACGACGACGGCCGCCGACGCCTCGCAGTCCGCCGGGGCCCCGTATACCGGGATGCCGGAACCAGGGGGCGCGAGGGCGTCCACCAGCGGTGTGCCCGCCGTACCCAGAACCGCCCAGCGGGGCGGCGCGCCGGTTGCCGACGGCTCGGCCGGCGGCACCCACTCCGTACGGTGGAGGGCGGCGGTGCCCGCGTCCGCCGTCGCCGTTCCGGTACGCGGCAGGGGCCGGAGCGTCAGCGCACGCACCGTGGCCACCGGTGAACCCGTCTCGTCGGCCAGCTCCATCCGGGTCCGCCCGCCGGGCCCCGGCACCGCCCGCACCCGCAGACGCCGTACGCCACCGGTGTGCACCCGCACCCCGCTGAAGGCGAACGGCAGGGACAGCCTGCCGGTCGCGCCGGAGCCGTCCGTGCGCAGGTCGGCCAGGGCGAGGACGTGGAGCGCCGCGTCGAGCAGCGCGGGGTGCAGGACGAACTCCGGTCCGTCACCCTCCGGATGCGGCGCCCCGGCCGCTGCGGGCAGCTCGACGTCGGCGTACAGCTCCTCCCCGTGCCGCCAGGCGGCGCGCAGGCCCCGGAAGGCGGGACCGTAGCGCAGCCCTTCGGCGGCCAGCCGGTCGTACGATCCGCTTCCCGGACCGTCAGCGGGCAGGCGCACCGCCCCCCGCGGTGGCCAGGACCCGAGCGGCCGGGCGGCGCGCGGCCGGGGGACGCCCCCGGTTCCGGCGGTGGCCGTCTCCCGGCCCTCGGGTGGCCGCGCCGGTGAGAGAGTGCCGACGGCGTGCCGGCGCCACGGCTCGTCCTTTGCGGCGGGGTACGGGCGGGAGTAGAAGGACACGGCCCGCCGCCCCGCACCGTCCGGCCCCGCTACCTTCGCCTGCAAGGCCACGGCACCGTCCGGGGGCAGGGGCAGCGGCGCGGTCAGGACCAGCTCGTCCAGGACGGTGGCGCCCGCCGGCGCACCGGCGTGCAGGGCCGTCTCGACGAAGGCGGTCGCCGGCAGCAGGACCTCCCCGGCCACCACATGGTCGGCGAGCCACGGCTGTTCGCGCACCGACAACACCGCGCTCAGCAGCCAACCGTCATCATCGGCGGTGTGGACGCGCGACCGCAGGAACGGATGGGTGGGCTCGGCCGTCGGCGGCAGGAATGGACGGGTGGGCTCGGCCGCCGGGTGCGCGGGCGGATGGTCCGAGGTGGCGTCCTCCAGCCAGTAGCGGCGGCGCTGGAAGGCGTACGTGGGAAGCGCGACGCGCCGTCCGCCGCGCCCGGCGAACACGGCCCGCCAGTCGACGGGCACGCCGTCGGCGTGCAGCGCGGCCAGCGTGTCGAGCAGGGCGTCCGGTTCCGGCCGCGTCCGGCGCAGCGTCGGCAGGACCAGTGGCGCCGGGCGCCGCTCACCGCCATCCGCGCCCGCACCGACCGTGCTGCCCGTGCCCGCGCCGGCCGTGGTGCCCGTGCCCGCGCCGGTCTCTGTGGGCCCAGCCGCGCTGAGGCACTCCCGTACCGGAGCGGTGAGCACCCCGTCCGGCCCCAGCTCGACGTAGTGCGTCGCCCCTCGCTCACCCAGGTACCGGACCGCGTCGGCGAAGCGGACCGGGCGGCGGATCTGCTGCACCCAGAACTCGGGTGTGCGCAGCTCCTCGTCGGTGGCCGCGCGGCCCTCGACGGCGGTGAGCAGGGGCAACCGCGGCGCCGCGAAGGCCAGATGCCGGACCACGTCCGCGAAGTCGGCCAGCACGGGCTCCATGTGCGCGCAGTGGAAGGCATGGCCGACCCGCAGCGGCGTCACCGAACGGCCCCGCGCCCTGAAGTGCGCGGCGACCTCCCGCACCGCGGCCTCGTCGCCGGAGACGACCACCGAGGCGGGCCCGTTGACCGCGGCGATCTCCGCCGCGCACCCGGTCGCCGCGAGGTGGGCGGCCACCTCGTCCTCGTCGGCGGCCAGCGCCGCCATCCCGCCACCCGCGGGCAGCGCGTCCATCAGCCGGCCGCGGGCCGCCACCAGGGTGCAGGCGTCCGCGAGGGACAGCACCCCGGCGGCATGGGCCGCCGTCACCTCGCCCACCGAGTGCCCGGCCACCAGCGCGGGACGTACTCCCCATGCCTCGAACTGCCGGAACAGGGCCGTCTCCAGGGCCAGGAGCGCCGGCTGCGCGAACCGGGTCGTGCGCAGCAGCGCGCCCGCGCTCGTGCCGGGCCCGGCGAACAGGACGTCCCGCAGGGGCACCGGCAGCAGCGGGTCGAGCAGGGCGCAGCACTCGTCCAGTGCACGGGCGAAGACCGGATACGCCCCCCGCGACGCGTACAACTCGCGTCCCATGCCAGCGCGTTGACTGCCCTGGCCGGTGAACAGCACGGCGATCCGTGCCGCTTGGCGAGAGGTTCCCCTGTGCACTCCGGGGCGCCTGTCGTCTTCGGTCAACGCCCGCAGCGAGTCGAGCAGTTCGGCGCGGTCGCGGGCGACCACCACGGCCCGGTGCTCGAAGGCCGTACGCGTGGTGGCGAGCGAGTGCCCGAGGTCCACCAGGGCCGTGTCGGGGGCGGCGGCCACGTGGTCGTACAGCCGTCGTGCCTGCTCCCGCAGCGCCGGCGCGTTCCTGGCCGACACCGGGAAGGCCACCGCGGCCCCCTCGGCATGCCCCGGCACAGGCGATACGGCCGCCGCCCCCGCCGCCTCGTCCCGCGGGGGCTCCTCCAGCACCACATGGGCGTTGGTGCCGCTGATGCCGAAGGACGACACCCCCGCCCGGCGCGGGCGGTCCGTCGCGGGCCACTCCACCGCGCGGGTCAGCAGCGCGACCCGCCCCGGCGACCAGTCGACACGGGGGGTCGGCTCGTCGGCGTGCAGGGTGCGCGGCAGCACACCGTGCCGCATCGCCTGCACCATCTTGATCACCCCGGCCACTCCGGCGGCGGCCTGGGCGTGACCGATGTTCGACTTCACCGAGCCCAGCCGCAGGGGACTTGGCCGCGGCTCGCGCCCGTACGTCGCGAAGAACGCCTCCGCCTCGATGACATCCCCGAGCCGGGTGCCGGTGCCGTGCGCCTCCACCGCGTCGACGTCCCCGAACGCCAGCCCGGCGTCCGCGAGCGCCTGCCGGATCACCCGCTGCTGGGCCGGTCCGTGCGGCGCGGTCAGTCCGTTGCTCGCCCCGTCCTGGTTCACCGCCGAGCCGCGCACCACGGCCAGCACCGGAAGCCGGGCGCGGCGCGCCTCGGACAGGCGGCTCAGCAGCAGCATCCCGGCGCCCTCGGCCCACCCCGTGCCATCGGCCGACGCGCCGAACGCCTTGCAGCGGCCGTCCGGTGCCAGCGCCCGCTGCCGGCTGAACTCCACGAACGACGAGGGCCCCGACATCACCGTGGCACCGCCGGCCAGCGCGAAGGCGCACTCGCCCCGGCGCAGCGCCTGGGCCGCGAGGTGCAGGGCCACCAGGGACGAGGAACACGCCGTGTCCACGGTGAGGGCCGGCCCTTCCAGGCCCAGGGTGTAGGCGATACGCCCCGAGGCGACGCTGCCGGCGTTGCCGAGACCCAGGTACCCCTCGACCTGCTCCGGCGTCGTCGCCAGGCGGCGGGCGTAGTCGCTGTACATCAGCCCGACGTACACCCCGGTCGCCGTGCCGCGCAGGGCGGCGGGGACGAGACCGGCGTGCTCGAAGGACTCCCAGGCCACTTCGAGCAGCAGCCGGTGCTGCGGGTCCATCGCCAGCGCCTCGCGGGGGGAGATGCCGAAGAATCCGGGGTCGAAGAGGTCCGCGCCGGAAAGGAAGCCGCCCTCGCGCACGTACGTCCGTCCGGGCCTGCCGGGGTCCGGGTCGTACAGCGCCCGGACGTCCCAGCCCCGGTCGGCGGGGAAGGGGCCGATGGCGTCCCTCCCGTCGGCGACCAGCCGCCACAGTTCCTCCGGGGAGGTCACGCCGCCGGGGTAGCGGCACGCCATCCCCACGATCACCACGGGATCGTCGTCCGGCCGGTCCGCACCCCGGTGCACGGAACCGGCACCGGCCGGCGCGGCGGCGTTCCGTTCCCCGAGGTGGGCGGCGAGCGCGGCCGCCGTGGGGAAGTCGAAGGCGACGGCCTCGGAGAGCGGCAGCCCGGTCACCGCCGACAGCCGCTCCCGCAACACCGTCGCCGTCAGCGAGTCCATGCCCAAGTCCCGCAGCGCGGTGCCCGGTTCCACCGACCGAGGCGTACACCCGAGTACGGCCGCCACCTCGCCCCGCACCAGGTCCAGCAGCTCCTCCGCCGGTGCCCGGCCCCGTCCGGCGGGCGCCGAAGTCTGCCGGCCGGGCTCCCCCGCGGGCTCCGCGCCCAGCGCCCGCGCGGGCAGGGCGGCGAGGTCCCGGCGCAGGATCTTCCCGGAGACGGTACGGGGGATCCCGGCCACCTCGAACAGCTCGACCGGCACCTTCGCAGCGGCCAGCCGCGCCCGGCAGGCCGCGAGGACGCGCCCCCGGTCCAGCCCGCCACCCGGCCCGGTGACCAGATAGCCGACCGGCACCTCGCCGAAGACCGGGTGCGGGCGCCCGGCCACGGCGGCGTCGGCCACCCCCGGAAGCCGCCGCAGCACCGCCTCCACCTCCGCAGGGTGGATGTTCACCCCGCCCCGGACGATCAGCTCGCTCGCCCGGCCGGTGACCGCCAGTTCACCGCAGGCGTCGATCCTGGCCAGGTCGCCGGTGCGGAACCAGCCGTCGCGCAGCACCTCCGCGGTGGCCTCCGGCCTGCCGTGGTAACCGGCCATGACACCGGGCCCGGCGACCCACAACTCACCCTCGCCGGCGTCCCGTCCGTCGGGGCCCCCGCCGACCCGGACGCGGGTACCGGGCAGCACCCGGCCGCACGCTCCGTCCGCCGTCGCCTCACCCGGCGCCGCCATGGTGACGGGGCCCGCCTCCGTGCTGCCGTAGTGCTCCAGATAGGGGACCCGGCAGACCGCCTCGAACAACGCGCGGAACCCGTGCCCCGCCGCGGCGCCACCGCTGACGCAGCCACGCAGCGCGGGGGCGCCGAGACCGGCGCCGTCCTCCTCGCCCCGGACCGCGTCGAGCAGCGCCGAGTAGGTGGTCGGGACCCCGCCGAGAAGCGTGAACGGGGCGCCGCTGCCGCGCAGTTCGCGGAGCACGCCCGCCACCGAGAACCGGGGCAGCAGCACCGCGCTCGCGCCCACCGCGGTCACGCCGAGGAAGCACACCACCTGACTCATCGCGTGATGGAGGGGCAACGGCCACAGCACACGGTCCCGTTCGGACAGGCCCAGGACACCGACGAGCCCTGTCGCGACCGGCGAGAGGCGGTTGCGCTGCGTGGACAGGACGCCCTTGGGCGCTCCGGAGGAGCCCGACGTGTAGAGCAGCCAGGCCACTTCGTCCAGCCCGAGATCGTCCCGGCAGGGCGTCCGCGGCTCCGCGTCCGCCAACTCCTCGTAGCGCAGCACCCCGTCCCGTACGGCGGACCGTTCCCCGTCCGCGTCCGGGCGTGAACTCCCGCCGCTGTCCTCGTCGTTGCCGCCCCCGGCGAGCACCACGGTCATCCCGGACCGGGACGACAGCGCCCGGTGCCGGGTCAGGCAGGTGTCGTCGGTGACGAGCAGCCGTGCCCCGCTGTCGTCCAGCAGGCGGGTCAGCTCGTCCTGTGAACTGCCCGGGTCCACAGGCACGCCGACGCAGCTCGCGCGGGTGACCGCGAGCAGGCTCTCGACCGTCTCGACCCGGTTGCCGAGCAGCACGGCCACCCGGTCACCGCGCTCCAGACCGAGCCCGACCAGATGACCGGCCAGCCGCGCGGTCCTGCGCTCCAGCTCGCGGTAGGTCACACGCCGGACCGGGTCCTCGAAGCAGACCTTGTCCCCGAGGCGGCGGGCATGGTCGCGGAGCAGGTCCGCCAGCGGCTTGACGACATCGACGTGCGTACCCACCGCATGACCTCCTTGAGACGACGACCCGCCGTTGAGGACGACAGCGCCGATCGACCGGTTGCGCGCCGAGGTCCACGATCGGGCGACCGCACGCGCGACCGCCCGGATCCGGGAAGAAGTCGCCCGATCGGCCTACCGGGGTGCGCCATCTCAGCTCTCCGGCCGTGGAGTTGGCCCGCGGGGCTTACCGCACCGTGGGCCGTTCGCTCACCGCACCGTGGGCGGTTCTCCGCCGGCCACCACCCGCGCGTGCTGCCCTCGCTCGCAGGGGACCAGCCGCTCGCCCAGGCCGAGTCCGCGCGCCTCGGCCAGGAAGTCCTCGACCGGGGAGCGGAAGACGGTGTAGTCGTCGTAGTGCACCGGCAGGACGTGCCGGTAGTCGAGGCGGCGGGCGAGTTCGGCGCCCTGGGCACCGTCCATGGTGACCACGAACCCGCCCGGCAGCGTCGTGCCGCCCAGATGCAGCACCGCGAGGTCTGCGCCGGGGAAGCGCCCGGCGATCTCCTCCAGACCGTCGAAGAGGAGCGTGTCCCCCGAGATGTACAGGCGCAGCCGCACCGCGCCGTCAGAGGGGCCGAACTCCAGCATGCTGCCCATCACCGGCGGCAGCAGATTCCGCAGCACGGGCCGCAGGGCGTGCCGGCCGGGCAGCGCCGTCACCCGCACCCGCGCCCCGCCCCGCCGGAAGGTGCAGCTCTCCCAGGTGCGCAGCCCCCCGGCCTGCCGGAAGCCCTGCCAGGCGCGCAGCCGGCGGGCCGCGTGCGGTGTGGTGGCGATCGGCACCGACCGGTCCAGGTGCTGCCGGGCCCTGCGGTCCCAGTGGTCGCCGTGCAGGTGCGAGAGGACCACCGCGTCCAGCCGCGGCAGCTCCCGCGGGGCCAGCGCCGGCTCCGTGAGACGGCGGCTGATCAGCCCGTACCCGAGGTACGCGGGCTCGCCGCGGTGCAGGAAGTTCGGGTCGGTCAGCAGGGTGAGGTCGCCGTAGCGCAGCAGGACGGTCGCGTTGCCGATGAAGTGCAGGTCCAGGGCGCTGTCGTCGAAGTCGGCCATGGTCCGTCCTTGCCCGACGGGAGGGGCCCGTCTGTGTCGTACGGCGGCGGGACTGCGCCGTCCTGACCCACCCGGAGTACCCGAGGCCGACGGTGTATACGCACGGGCCCCGGCCCAGGCGCGACCGATGTCGTACGCGCCACGGCCCAGGTACGACCGGTGTCGTGCGGGCCCCGGCCCAGGCGCGACCGGTGTCGTACGCGCCCCGGCCCAGGCGCGAGCGGCGCCCGGTGCGTCAGGGGTGCCCCAGGGCCGCCGGGCCGCCGCGGCCGGTGCGCGCCCGTCCGGCTCTGCCGTCGCCGCCGTACGACCCCGCGCCTCGCACCCCCCGGCACCGGCCCCCCGAGCAGCCCCCGGCCGGGCGATCAGCCCTCTCCCCGCTCCGCGGCGGTGTCGGACCGCCCGCCGGCGCCGAGCGGGCCGGTGGCGCGCAACGGCCGTCCGGCGTCCAGACGGGGCAGCTCGCGCCGGGTCACCCGCAGCACGACGGGCGGCAGAGCGGCACGGACCGCCTGGACGCAGCGCAGCCACGACGGAACGTAGACCGCGGTACGGCGGCGCTCCATCGCACGCGCCAGCCGGGCGGCGACCGCGTCGGCCGGGTGGATGGCGCGGACGGGACGCGGCATGCGCACGCGCAACTCGCGCAGGGCGGCGAACCGTTCGGCGTCGCCGATCATGTCGGTGTCCGCCCAGCCCGGATAGGCGATGCCCACGGCGACCCCCTGGTGCGCGACCTCCGCCTGGAGCGCGTGGGCGAACGCCTCCACCCCCGCCTTCGAGGCGCAGTAGGCACTCATCATGGGGGTGGCACCGAGCGCGGCCAGCGAGGCGACCTGCAAGAAGTAGCCGCGGGTCGCGACGAGGTCGGGCAGGAAGACCCGCGCCGTGTGGGCGCTGCCCGTCAGATTGACGTCGATGACGCGGCGCCACGAGGCGGGGTCGGACGTCGCGAACGGGCCGCCCTGCGCGATCCCGGCGTTCGCCACGACCACCGACGGCCGCCCGAGCCGGGCGCGCACCTCGGCCGCCGCCTCCGCCAGGGCGGTGGGGTCGGTGACGTCGACCTCGACCGCCAGGGCCGCGTTCGCGTTCGCGGTCGCCAGGGAGTCCGCCACGGCGGCCAGCCCGGCCCCCTCGTGCCCCAGGAGTGCCACGCGCGCCCCGCGCCGGGCCAGTTCGCGCGCCAGCGCGGCACCCAGCCCGCGCGCGGCTCCGGTGACCACGGCGGTACGGTCCTGGAGAGGGCCGCTCGGCATGGGGTGCCCCTCACCCCTTCCGCGGCGCCGCGTGCGACGGGTGGAGCCGGCGGGTGCGGATGTGCACCCCGTCCACCAGCCGGCCGCCCGAGTCCCGGACGGCGGACAGGCAGAAGCGGACCCACATGTTGAGCTGGATCTCCTTCGCCACCCGCAGGTACGAGTAGAGCACGTGCACCAGGCGGGTCGCGGCGCGTGCCCACAGCTCGATCTCGAACACGAGCAGGTCGCCGTCCTCGTACGCGCGGAACCGCACCTGACCGGCCTCCATGTGCCCGCGCAACGTCACCAGGTGCAGCAGACCGCGGTCGCGGTGGAGGACCCGCACCGGACCGTTCCAGGGACCCGGCATCTCCACCACCAGCTCGTCCGCGACGTCCAGACCCCCGGCACCGAGTTCACCCGAGCGGATCCCGACCACCTCCGAGGGGACGAAGTGCTCGAAGTGCCGGCAGACATGCTCCACGAGCCGGGCGGCATCGACGTCGGCCCCGGCGATACGGACCCGGAAGACACGGTGGAACAGGGGACCGCAGCCGTCCTCGGCCCGCTGCACCGCGCCGTCGACCGCCGTCGGCGGAAGCTGCGGCGGCCGGTCCCGCTCATCGCCCTCGCACTCGCCCGCACGGTACAGGGGCGTCGTCTCCCACAGATAACGCCAGGTGACCAGCATCGTGCCCAGGAGCCACCGCGCCAGCACGGTCAGGCCCCGCTGCCAGCGCTGTCCGGGCATCGAACTCCCTCATCTCATCGGATAGGCATAAATATGAATGAATAGGTGCATACCCTGGTATAGCGCTGGTGACACGGTGGTGTGACACGAGCGGACGAACCTGGAGGCGCGCATGGTGGTCCGGCTGCTGCACCGAGCGGGCGCGCGCAGCGCTCAACTGCACCTCGCCTCGCTCGGCGCGATCGGTCTGTGCGTGACGTTGTGGGTGCGCGCGAAGACCGTCGACCAGGAGCAGCGCGGAAACGCCGAACGGCGCGCGCTGTTCGTCGGCCTGTGGCCGCCGATGCTGTGGCTGATCGGCGAATCGCTGCGGGAACCGGAGTGACGACCACCGGGCGACCGGCTTTCGGACGGTTCGACGCGGTACGAGCGTGGCAGCGGCTCGCCGACGCGTCCGTCAACTACTCGGCCGACGAGGTACGCCGCCCCGCGTGGAACATCGACGTGCACCGCACCCCGCTGCCCGCCGAGCCCCCCGGCCCTCCCGCGCCCGGCGGATCCTGGACGCACGCCCGCCGCCTCGTCCGCGACTACGAGTTCTCCCCGCCGGAGATCGTCCGGGCGCTGTACGACCCGGCGGCCCCCCTCCTCGGCCGCGACATGCTGCTCGAAGCCCGCTTCCACGGCCTGCACTTCCACTGCGGCGTACGCGTCACCGAGGTCGTCGACGAGACGCGGGAGGCGACGGACCACGTGTGGGGATGGGCGTACGAGACCCTCGACGGTCACCTGGAGCGCGGCAAGGTCACCTACGAGGTGGTGAAGAACAGCCCGACCGGCGCGGTGGAGTTCCTGGTCACCTGCTATTCGCAGGGCGCGCCCACGCTCGGCCCGGTCACCGCCCTCGGCTGGCGGCTGTTCGGCCGCCGCACCCAACTGCGGTTCTACCGGCGGTGCGGCGAACGCATGCGCCGCTTCGTCGGTACGGCGCTGCGGGGCGAGCCCGCCCCGCCCCACCCGGCGACGAGAATCGGCCCCCTGGTGTACGCGCCCTCGGACGCACGCGTCCACCGCCTGGACACCCTGGCCCTCCACCGCGAGTCCCCGGCCCGCTCACCCCACCCCGGCTGACGCGCGCCGCTCCGCGGTGAGCGGCGTCCGGCTCCCCGTGCGGGAGCTCAGGAGAAGACGACGGACCGCAGGAGGAGGCGGTCGCCCGCGCCCGCGCCGGGGCGCAGGGTGTAGTAGACGTCGCCCTCGCAGTCGGCGTCGAGGAAGACGGTCGCGGTGGCGTCCGTGCGGTTCTTGGGAGCCCGGCTGGCCGACCCCGGCTCGGCACCGGGCCCTTGCAGATTGATGCACTCGCCGCTGGCGGGGTCGTTGAGGAAGCCGACGGCTTCGTACCCCTCGGCGGTGGTGTAGGAGTAGCGGAACTGGCCGGTCGCCGCCGCGGCCGGACCCGGCGCGGCCAGCAGCAGGACGAAGGCACTACAGGCGGCGCCGAGGGCCGCCGTGAGGGAGCGAGCAGACACGGGAATCTCTCTCTGTCGGATGCTGATGCGGTCAATGCCAGCGATGCCCAGAAAGCAGGCGGATAGCCGCTTTGTCCCCCGAACGGGTCGTCCCGCGCGCAGCGCCACCCCCTGCGCCGGGCCAAAGCCCCGGCCCGGCGGCACCGATCGCCACGGCGGCGCCGGAGCAGATGGGCATCGACCTGCCGCCGCGCCTCTTCGACTCCGGCCGAGGCGGCCGGCTCGGCTACGGAGGGGCCTCGGCGCGCTGGCGACCTCTGGGGTCACGACCAGCCCATCTCGGAGTAGGAGCGGTTCGCGAGGACGCCCTCGATGGCGGTGCGCGCGTAGGGAACCAGCTGTCGCGGGAGGGACTCGGGCGACCACCAGCGCCATTCCGCGCACCGGTCGGGCTCCCGTACCTCGGGGGTGCCGGACCAGGACCGGGCGCGGAAGACGAGCTGGATCCGCGGGCGTGCCGTCGGCGGGCTGAGCAGGTGGACCACGTGCACGAGCTCGACACCCGCCGGATCGATGACGAGCCCGGCCTCTTCCTCGGCCTCCCGCACCAGGCAGCCGACCGCGGCCTCCCGCTCGCAGTGCCCGGCCAGGAAGTGCCAGGTGTTGCCGGCGTACGCCGCATCGGGGTGCCGCAGCCCGAGGAGGACGCGGCCCCGCTCGTCCTGGAGGTAGAGGTGGACGCCGACGATGTGCAGCTCCGTTCCCGCCGGCGCGTCACCACGCCGTTGGTCGTCGCGGTCCCGCGGGCCGCCGCAATCAGCCTGCTCGGCGGCGTGCCCGCGGATCAGGTCGCCCAGGCCGGGACTCAGCCGCAGCCGGTCGAACTGGTCGACGGTGAACCACTGCAACAGGACGCCCTCACGCAGCTCCACGGAATCGGGGTGACCCCTCCAGCGACCTTCGTAGATCTGGACGGGCACGCTGAGTCCGTCTACTCCGGTCTCCGTCTCCAGGGCGTACGGCCTCAGCCCGGCGGGCTCCAGACCGGGCGCCTCCTCGGCGAGTTCGCGGCGCAGGGTCGCCTCCAGGCAGGCATCGCCCGGCTCGCGGCCACCGCCCAGCAGGGCGAGGGACCACGGCTCCCAGATGCCGTCCCGGTGATCGCGCAGGTGGAGCAGATACCGGCCGCGGCCGTCGTGGATCAGGGCGGAGGCGTTGACCGGCTCGGGCCGCCCGTCGAGACCTCGGGCCTCGGCGTCCAGGAGCTTGGCGCGCAGGGTCGGTGAACCGACGTCAGCGAGGGGCCGCCACTCCACGCGGAACACCTCCTCGTCCCGCGGCGAGAGCGGTGGCGGCGCGTCCGCCGCGAGGTAGAAGGCGAAACGGAAGTCGAAGTGCCGGTGCGCGGGTTCGCCCTTGGCCGGGGCGGCGTCGATGTCATGGACGTCGATGTCGACCGGCGTGCCGAGGAACTGCGGCGTCAGGCACAGATCCGCCGGGCGCAGCCCGGTCTCCTCGCACACCTCGCGCAGCGCGGCGGCCAACAGGGTCCGGTCGTCCTCCACATGACCGCCCGGCGCGAGGAGCCGGTTCGACGCCCGGTGACCGATGTGCAGCACGCGCCGGTCACGGTCGATGACCGCCGCGCTGCACGTGATGTGGGCCGGCAGCGTGGCGCGGCTCGTCGGTTCGTCGGGCCCGTCGAGGAGGGCCGGCAACCCGGCCAGGGCCTCGCGTTCGTGCGGATGCCGGGTCAGGTACGTCTCGGTGGTCGCACGGATGTGGGAGCGGGTGGGCGGCACGTCATCACCTCGGCGGAGAGCGGACAGGGCGTAGGGATCAACGACGAAGACCCCCCTGTCGAACACACGTTTTTCGGACGCGGCGGAAACCCGGTGTCAGGCGAATACGCGTTCGTGCCGGATACACCGACCCTTGCCGGAGCTGGCCGGTCGTCGAACACGGCCGTGGCCGAAACACCGACGCTGGTCATGCAGGCCGCGTACGAGCCGTACCGCGGCCTGCCGCGCCGACGGCAGGCGGCTGTCCGACGGCCGCTCAGGCCGGTCCGCTCGCGCGGCCACAGTGCGCGCTTCGGCCCAAGAAGGCCGAGATCAGGACACAGAGACAGATCGTCGCGGGACAGCCCTTAGACTCGGCGGCCGTACCAGTCATGATCACTACGGAAGGGACCACATGTTTCAGGACGCTCCGATCTACCACCAACTTGTCGCGGAGCGTGGCGATGTACCCGCGCGCGTGCGAGACGCGGCGACGAGCATACTGCGTGAACTCGACCACGTCATAGGCGCGATGGCGTTGCCCGGCCTCGCGACAAGCCCATTGCCGAGGCGACAGCCGGACGCCGCGGCGCGACCGGCGCTTCCTCCGCTGCCCAGGTCGTAGACCACGGTCGGGGGCGGGGTGTCACCGCCGCTCGAACGCCCCCTGCCCGTCGCCCCCTGTCCGCCCGGCTGCCGCCAGGCGCATCCGCGCCGTCTTCACGAGGCCGGTCGCGGCGCGGGCGGTTCCGCGGGGCTGTCGGCGGCCCAGCATGCGAACCAGGCGGCCGGCGCGCTCCGGCCCGCGATACCGGACTCCCGTACCTCCTGTTCGAGCGTGCCCAGCATCGCTCGGCCCCGCCGGAGGTCTAGTCAGGTGAGCCGAACCAGATCACCGGCGAGGCCGGGTCCAGTCCCAGCGCCCTCTCTCTTGGGCGGGGTCCGCATGCGGGGCGGGTCGGCCCATGCTTCGCTGTGGAGCATGGAGACGCGGCCGCCATGAGAGTGATCAAGCACGAGCGGGGCCGCCCGCAGTGGAACGGTGTGCGCGGCTACGCCTGGCTGCTGCCATCGCTGCTGCTCATCGGCACCGTGACGCTGGACTTCAACACCGGCGCCGAGTTCCGGATCGTCTCCTGGATCGTCCTGGTGCCCGGCCTGGCCGCCGCGGTCTGCGGGGTGGGGACCACAGCTGGTTTCGCCGTGGTGTCCCTCGTGACGTACGTCCTCGTGGACAACGCCTGGCCCCGGCAGTACGAGGCGGGCCTGCCCGACTTCGTGCTGGTCGCGCTGGGCGGTGTGCTGGCCACCCTGGTGGCGGCACTGCGGGTGCGGCAGCAGCGGCGCTTGCTGCGCATGCAGGACATCCTGGAGACCTCGGTACGGGCCGTACTGCGCCCGCTGCCCGAACGCTGGGCCGGTCTGGAGCAGGCGGGCGTGTATCTCGCCGCGGATGTCGAGGCGCAGGTCGGGGGCGACTTCTACGACATCCAGCCCAGCCCCTACGGCACCCGTGTCCTCGTCGGCGATGTGCAGGGCAAGGGACTCGGCGCGGTGGAGGCGGCGGCCGCACTGCTCGGTACCTTCCGCGAGGCCGCCTACCACGAGGACGACCTCCGGACGGTCGCCGAGCGGCTGGAGATCCGCATGCTGCGGCACCGGGTGCATACCGCCGCGATCGGCCGGGAGGACCGCGACCGGTTCGCCACGGCCGTGCTCGTCGCCTTCTCCAGGGACACACCCGGAACGGTCGATGTCGTCAACTTCGGGCACGAAGCACCGCTCGCGGTCGGGCCGCACGGGGTACGCGAACTGCCCGCGGGAGA
Source organism: Streptomyces sp. NPDC043952 (assembly GCF_056435325.1). Taxonomy (NCBI): domain Bacteria; kingdom Bacillati; phylum Actinomycetota; class Actinomycetes; order Kitasatosporales; family Streptomycetaceae; genus Streptomyces; species Streptomyces sp. NPDC043952. Next base: position 44,240 of record NZ_JBWKES010000020.1, on the reverse strand, counting down.
CGGGGTGCCGCTCGGCCTCGGCGATCTCATCGGCGGGCTGCCGCCGACCCACCGGGTGCCGCTCGCACAGGGGGAGACGCTGTTGCTCGTCACCGACGGGGTGACCGAGGCCCGTGACCGCAAGGGCGAGTTCTACGACCTGCACGGCGATGTCGCCGCCGCGGTCGCCGCCGATCCGGGCTGCGCCGCGCCCGGCCCCCTGGTCCGCCGGGTCCGCGACGGCGTGCTCCGGCACAGCGGGCGCCGGCTGGCCGACGACACCACGGTCTACGCGGTCCGCCGCCTCCCGGAGACGGAGGCGTGTCCGGGAACGGGCCCGCTGCCGGGAGCACGGGAGCGGGGCTTCTCGGCGAAGGAGGGGTACTTCTGAGCAGGGGACACCACCCGGACTACAGGCGTACGACGACGAGGGCGACGTCGTCCCGGCCGCCGCCGGCCACGCCGAGACGGGCCAGCACGGTGTCGGCCGGCCGCTCGGGCCCGAGGCGGCCGCACTCGGCGAGGACATCCCGCAGCCGGTTCAGACCGGTGTCGATGTCCTCCTCACGGCGCTCGATGAGCCCGTCGGTGTAGAGCACCAGCGTGTCGGCCGGCTTGTAGGAGGCTGGCCTGCGGGCGGGGCACATGCTGCGGTCGCGCGCCTGGTCCAGCAGCTCGGTCGTACTGTTGCCCTGCACCAGCACCGGGGGCGGGTGCCCGGCGTTGCTGTAGGTGATCAGCCGGCTCCGCCGGTCTCCGGTGGCCTTGACCGCGGTGGTGCCCAGCGCGTCGTCGATCGACCGGGCGTACAGCCCCAGCACCTCCAGAGCCTGCGCGGGGCGCGCCAGGGCGCGCACGGCCGCCGACAGGGCGCTGCGCAGCATGCCCATGACCGCGGCGGCCTGGAGGCCGTGCCCGATGACGTCGCCCACCGCCAGCGCCAACTGCTCTCGTGCCCGCTGCCGCCGGTGACCTGCCCCCAACCTAGGCCGTGCCCGCCCGGTCTGCGTCACCCGCCCGGCCGCCGCCGGCGGGCGCGGGGCCGCTGGGGCAAGGGATCAGCACGAGGTGTTGTAGTCCGGTTCGGGGCAGGCGGGGAGGGACCAGGGCGACCAGGTCCCGTCGGTGGAACGCGTACGGTGCCAGGGGCTGCCGTCGGTGCCCGTGACGACGATGGAGAACACCCAGCCGCCGTCGCTCACGCCCCAGATGGAGACGCCGCTCCCGGCGATGCCGCCCATGGACTGCCACCCGTGCCAACTGCCGTCGGACCGGCTCCAGTTCGTCCACACCGCCTGGTCGGTGCCGATGATGAAGATCTGCCTCGTGCCGTTCGGGAGCGCCTCGGACGCCACGGGGTAGCCGCAGTCGTAAGGCGTGCCCATGTACGTGCAGCCGGCCGCCTGGGCCGGGGCGGCGGCGACACCGAGCCCGCCCACGGCGAGGGCGGCGGCGACGAGCGCGGCCTTGATCTTGTTCATGTCCGGTTCCTTCACGTGCGTCGAGGTCCCTCACCCCCTCCAGGTCAGGGGGGCCGGGGAGCGGTCTTCGGGCCGGCGGCGTCGGAACTGCCGCGCCCTCACCGCCCTGAGGAAGTCGACCACGACGGCATCCGCCGGACCATGCGGAAGCACCGGCAGAACTGCCGTACGGCCAATTCCGCCTGCGCCCGCCGGTTGCCTCCCCGCGGCCGGCGGCGGACGGACGCTGACGCCGGGTCAGCCGGCGCGCTCGCCGGTCCAGCCGTTGGCGAGCAGGTCGAAGATCCGGCCGAGGGCGGCGTCGGGGTCGCGGGACCCGCGGACGAGAACGGGCGCCTCCAGCGCGAAGTGGGCCAGCGCCCGGCAGCCCGGATCGTCGGCGGGCAGCCCGGCGTCCTCGGCGATCGCCGCGGCCAGGACGTGCTCGTGCCGCAGCCACATCCTGCGGGCGTACTCGCGCAGCGCCGGGGTGGTGTCGACCAGGCGCAGGAAGTCGTCGAACCGGGGGTCGGCATGGACCCGCCGGGAGGTTTCGCCCAGCAGCATCTGGTGCAGGGCCCCCGGTACGGACTGCCCGGCGGGACGCTCGCGGACCGCCGCGACCAGGGCCGCCTCCCGGTCCACGTCCTGGTCGAAGACCAGCGCCTCCTTGCCGTCGGGGAAGTGCTTGAACAGCGTCGTCACGGAGACGTCGGCCGCGTCGGCGATCTCCCGCACCCCGACCTCGTCGTAGCCCCGCTCGGAGAACAGGCGCAGTGCCGCGTCGGCGAGGGCCTGGCGGGTGGCTGCCTTCTTGCGCTCTCGGCGCCCCATCTCGGTCACGCCGACACTTTACCGCGTTCATGGACCCGCTTCGAAAGTTTAGCTGTTACGCTTTTTTAGCGGTTGCACCCAGACGGGTGCTGTCGCGACGCGTTCGCGACCCGCGCCACCCGAGGAAGAGGTCCCGATGACGAACAGCACCCCCCGGATCTGCGTGATCGGCGGCGGGCCCGCCGGTCTGACCTGCGCCCGCGTCCTGCAAGGGCACGGCATCGAGGTCACCGTGTACGACGCCGACGACGCCGTGGACTCCCGCGACACCGGCGGCACGCTCGACCTGCACGCCGACTCCGGGCAGATCGCCCTTGAGGACGCCGGGCTGCTCGACGCCTTCATGGCACAGGCCCGGCCGGAGGGGCAGGCCGGCACCCGCCGCGACCACCACGGCACGGTGCTGGCGGAGTTCACCCCCGAACCCGGCGACGCGGCCGCGCCGGAGATCGACCGCGGCCGGCTGCGCCGCATGATGTACGACCACCTGCGGCCCGGCACCGTCCGCTGGGGCCACCGGCTCGTCGGCGTGACCCCGCGCGGCGACGGCGGGCACCGCCTGGAGTTCGCGGACGGCACCACCACGGAGGCCGACCTGGTGGTCGGCGCCGACGGGGCGTGGTCGAAGGTCCGCCCCCTGGTCAGCGACGCCACCCCGCAGCACCTCGGGGTCTGCTTCCTGGACGCCCGGTATGACGATGTCGATTCCCGCCACCCCGAGGTCGCCGGGATCGTCGGCGCCGGCCACATGTTCTCCAACGACAACGACGGCCGCGCGGTGATCCTCCAGCGCAACGGCGACGGCGTGGTCCGCGGCTACATCGCGTTCCGCGCGGCACCGGACTGGCACGCCGGGGCGGGCGTGGACCTCACCGACCGGGAGAGCATCCGCGCCCATCTCGTTCGGGAATTCGGGCACTGGTCGCAGGCCATGCGCGCGCTGATCGTCCGCAACGACGGCGACTACGTGCCGCGGGCCTTCTGGGCTTTGCCCGCCCCGCTCACCTGGGAACACGTCCCCGGCGTCACCCTGATCGGCGACGCGGCCCACCTGATGGCGCCCTTCGGCGGCCACGGCGCCAACCTCGCGATGCTGGACGGCGCGGAACTCGCGCACGCCGTCAGCCGCGCGGTCGGCCCCGACCCTGCCGCCACCCTGGACGAGGCGGTCGCCCGCTACGAGTCGGACATGTTCGCCCGCTCCGGAGACCTCGCCGTGAACTCGAACGAGGCCCTGGTGCAGTTCTTCACCACCACCGACGAGCCGGACCTGCCCCCGGACCCGGAGCAGGAACACCGGGACTACCTCGCCCGCGCGGAGTCCTACCGGCGGGAGCGTGCCCAGCGGGCGGGCGAACACACCGGCGCGTGAACGCCCGTCCGGCAACCGCCCGCCGGCTCCCGTAGGGCTCGCTGCTTCGCTGGTCAGGCTCCTCGCGCCCGAGAGGGCTTGCCCTTGGCGAACAGCAACGCGTCGAAGATCCCGGTCAGTTCCTTGCCGGACTCGCTCTCGCACAGCGCGAGGAACTGCCCGGTGCTGGCGCGCCCAGGTGTGGAGTATGCGGAAGAGGGCCTCGTCGCCGACGGCCCTGCGTACCTGGTGCAGGACCATGGCACCGCGTCCGTAGACGGGCGGGTCGGACACCCGTCAGCGAGGGGATGGCCGTCTACGCGGATTGGCTCTGGGAGGAGAAGCGGGGCGGCAGGAGTACCGACGAGATCTTCGAGGCCTCCCGCCCTTGTCCCGCTCCGCGATCGGCTCGCCGTTGCTCACCACGTCGTAGAAGTCGCCGTCCGCGCCCCTGGGCACGGTGACCCGGATGTCGTACATGGCCTTGTCCGAGGGGTGGTGATTGCCGGGGAACCAGGTCATGGAGCCGGTCGGCTCGCCCAGGGCGGCCGAGCCGTCGTCGGTCTCGATCCAGCCTTCGAGCCCTCCGACGTCGCCCTCGACCGCTCGCGGTCACCACCAACTCGTTTCCAGATCGGGCGGCTTGGGCCCTCGCCCCTTGCACCGTGGCGGTCCGTACCCGCAGGCCCGACAGGTCGAGGTCGAAGCGGCTCAGGTTCTGCGTGGCCCGAGCCGTGATGACCGCAGCGCCCTTCAAGTGGTTGCCGTCCGGCGTGTAGTCCAGCGTCAGTCCGCCGCAGGAGCCCAGTCGGACCGGGAGCGCGAGGCGGCCGACCGGGGCCGGTGGTCCATCGTGGTGCGAGGTCGCATCTCGTGTCTCCCGTCGGTCGATTGCGGCATGCGAGAGGTCAGAAAGCCTGAAACAAGCCATGATTTTCCCAAGGTTAGTAAAAGTTTTTCCGCCTTCGCCGAATCGCCAGGGCGTGCCCGAAAGCGGTGTCGGTCCCGCGCAAAAATGTGATCTTGGATACCTGAACGACCGTGCGGTTGTGCGGGGATGGGTGGTCGGTCCTACGGTGGGCGGGCCGTGGTGTTCGGGAAGACCGGTGACAACCCTTCGCGGGGTTCAGGCCGGAGCGGCCCTCGCCACTGTGATCGGGGAGTATCCGTCCCAGTTGTGCATGGTCACTGTCCGCCGCCCGGCGGACGGGAAGGCCGGGACGGACACGCGCACACCCGTAAGCCAGGAGACCGGCCACGGCACTTCACGAAGAGATCCACGAGGTGCTGGAGCGTGACCGTATGACCCTGCCCACAGAGTCGACCCGTTTTCGTTGGCGGCGCGAGGACACCGTCCGTACCGCCGGACTGCTGATGGTGATCGCCGCCCTGCATGCCGTCGCGTTCGGCATCCTGTTCCTGCTGGTCGTACCGGGCCACTACGAGGTCGGATCCAAGGCGTTCGGGATCGGCCTCGGCGTGACCGCGTACACGCTGGGCATGCGGCACGCCTTCGACGCCGACCACATCGCCGCGATCGACAACACCACCCGCAAGCTGATGGCCGACGGCAAGCGGCCGGTATCGGTCGGCTTCTGGTTCGCGCTCGGCCACTCCAGCGTGGTGGTCGTCATGGCGGCCCTGGTCGCGGGCGGCACACAGCTCGCCGGCACCCTGCTCGACGACAACTCCCGTACCCACCAGACCCTCGGCGTCGTCGGCACCACCGTCTCCGGGACCTTCCTCTACCTCATCGCGGCGCTCAACCTCGTGGCGCTCGCGGGCATCCTGCGGGTCTTCCGGGCGATGCGAGCGGGCACGTACGACGAGGCCGCCCTCGAACAGCACCTGGACTCGCGGGGGTTCATGAACCGGTTCCTGGGCCGCGCCACCAAGTCGATCACCCGGCCCGGCCAGATGTTCCCGCTGGGCTTCCTGTTCGGTGTCGGCTTCGACACGGCGACCGAGGTCACCCTGATGGTGATGGCGGGCAGCGGTGCCGCGGCCGGGCTTCCGTGGTACGCGATCCTGTGCCTGCCGCTGCTGTTCGCGGCGGGGATGAGCCTGTTCGACACGCTCGACGGCACCTTCATGAACTTCGCCTACCAGTGGGCGTTCTCCAACCCGGTGCGCAAGGTGTTCTACAACCTCACCATCACCGGCCTGTCCATCGCGGTCGCCTTCCTGATCGGCACCATCGAACTGGTCGGGGTGCTGCACGAGAAGCTCGATCTGAGCGACGCGGTGACCGGCTGGATCGCCGGGCTCGACCTGGACAACGTGGGGTACGTCATCGTCGGCCTGTTCGTGGTCGTCTGGGCGGCGGCGCTGGCGTACTGGCGGCTGGCCAGAGTGGAGCAGAGGTGGGCGGGCCGGCTCGGCGACGGTGGCTGACACCCGGCGGAGCGGGAGCCTCGGCCGCGGTGGGCCTCGGTGTCGCCGTTGACGGGTGCGCAGCGTCAGCCGGTACCGGTGGTCGGCGGAGCGCGCGGCCGGAACGCCCACGGCGGAGCGGCCGTTGACGGTGCGCGCGTCCGTCGCGTACAGCGGGGCGTCCGCCGGCAGGGTGACCCGCACGGAGCCATTGCGGGTCACCAGGCGCCGGCGGGCCCCCTTCGTGCCCGAGTCCTGCACGGCGACGTCACCGGGAGACGGCCGCCGTCCGCGAGGGCGGCCGTCTCGGACGCCCCTCCGCGTGCGCTGCGCGCGGCTCCGGGCAGCGGCAGCTCACCGCCGCCGTGATCACAGGCCGTCAGCGCGAGAAGCGGCAGTTGCGCGCAGCCGGCCCACGTCACGCGGCCGATACGACGTGACGTGGGCCCGGAACCCGGACGGCTCGGTCGGCTCGGTCGGCTCGGTCGGCTCCATGCAGACGTCATGCGATGCGGGTGCCCGCCGGGACCGGGTGCCGTGCACATCGCCCGGTCCCGATGAGGCCGTCGGGTGAACGTCGTCCCCTCGTACCTCGCACCCCTCTCCCGTTTCCGGCACCGGACACCGACCCGCCCGCCACCACCGGCGTTCTCGTCACCAGCGGGGGCAGGAGCAAGGCCGTGCCGGTTCTTCCATGCCCGGCGCGCACGATGCCCGGCTCGCACGGCCGGTCGGTGAGGACGGAGGGGCAGGTCTTGTTCGAGGACTTCGAGACCAGGCGGGTCGAGACGGAGGAAGCGTCGGTCTTCGTGCGCCACGGCGGAAAAGGACCGCCCGTGGTGCTGCTGCACGGCCACCCCCGGACCTCCGCGACCTGGCATCGCGTCGCCCCGCTCCTCGTCCGGAGCGGTTTCACCGTCGTCTGCCCCGACCTGCGGGGATACGGCCGCTCCAGCGGACCGGTGCCCACCGCCGACCACGCCGGATACGCCAAGCGAGCCGTCGCCGGTGACGTGGTGGAGGTGATGCGTGCCCTCGGCCACGCCCGGTTCGCGCTCGCCGGGCACGACCGCGGCGGCGCCGTCGCGCTGCGGCTCGCCCTCGATCACCCGCACGCGGTCTCGCGGGTGGCGTTCCTCGACTGCCTGCCGATCACCGAGCACCTCTCCCGCATCACGGCGACGTTCGCCACGCAGTGGTGGCACTGGTTCTTCTTCGCCCAGCCGGACATCCCCGAACGCGTCATCAACGCCGACCCGGACAGCTGGTACCGCGGCGATCCCCGGAGGATGGGACAGGAGAACTACGACGAGTGGCGCGCGGCCACGCACAACCCCGACGTGGTGCGGGCCATGCTGGAGGACTACCGGGCCGGCCTCACCATCGACCGGCGGCACGAGGAGGCCGATCGCGCCGCCGGCGCCCGTATCCACTGCCCGGCGCTGGCCCTCTGGTCCCGCCGGGACGACCTGGAGGACCTGTACGGGGACCCGGTGAAGATCTGGCGGCGATGGGCCCCGGACGTCCGCGGCCACGGCATCGACGCCGGACACCACGTGGCCGAAGAAGCCCCCGAAGCGCTCGCGTCCGCCCTCGCGAGCTTTTTCACCGGCCGGCCCTCCCCGGCGGCCTCGCGGCCGGCAGAGGGGGCGTGACCGCGGGCGGCAGGAGACCGCGCGCGGCAGGAAAAGTCACCCGCCGCACGGAGACCACCGCTCACACGAAGATCACCCGGCCACACAGACGATCACCCGGCCACACAAAGGAGGCGGCCCCCGCGGGAGCCGCCTCCTTCGTGCGCGGTCAGCGCGAGCGTCCCGTCAGCACGCGGTAGAGCAGCAGCACGATCACGGAACCCACGATCGCGGCGATCCAGGTCGAGAGGCTGAAGAAGCCGTTGATCGAGTGGACGCCGAAGATCACCTTGCCCAGCCAGCCGCCGAGCAGCCCGCCCACGATGCCGATCAGCATCGTCACCAGGCAGCCGCCCGGGTCCTTGCCGGGGGTCAGTGCCTTCGCGATGGCGCCCGCGATGAGGCCGATCAGGATCCAGGCGATGATGCCCACGAGGTTCGTTCCTTCCGTTGCGCTGCGGCGCCCCAGGGGCGGGGCTCCCACGTACTTCCGCTTATCCCGCACGGCGCGGCCTATGCAGGACCGTTTCATTGCCGGGTGCGGGGAGACTCCTCACACTGCACCCACAAGCGCGGACGTCCCGGAGAGTGGTTCCCATGCGACCTGCACCCGGATGCCGGCGGAGATCCCCGTACGAGCACGTCACGAGCCGTACGCGGGCAGCCCGCGGCGCCGAAGACCACGCGTGCCCGCCATGAGGTTCCTCGAACGCGCCGACGGCTTCCAAAGACGCCACCGCTGGGTGGGCCAGCCGCTCGCCGTCGTGTACAAGTTCTACGACGACCAGGCCATGTACCTCGCGGCCCTGCTCACCTACTACGGCTTCCTCTCGCTGTTTCCGCTGCTCCTGATCCTCGTCGCCGTCCTGGGCACCTTCCTCAGCGGCGACCCGGCTCTCCAGCAGCGGCTCATGGACTCGGCGCTGGGCGAGTTCCCGGTCATCGGCGACCAGCTCGGGCACAACATCCACTCCTTCCACGGCAGCGGAGCCGCCCTGGCCGCGGGCATCGCGGGCAGCCTCTACGGTTCGCTCGGGGTCGCCCAGGCCGCGCAGTACGCCCTCAACAAGATCTGGGCCGTCCCCCGGCACGCCCGCCCGGACCCGCTCCGCTCGCGGCTGAAGGGGCTGCTGTTCCTGCTGCTCCTCGCGGTCGGGCTGTGCGCGTCCACCCTGCTGTCGGTGGCGGCCTCGCAGACGTACCTGTTCGGCGCGCGACTGCGGGGCGGCGGCTGGCTCGCCGCGACCGCGGGGACCGTGTGCCTGAACGCCTTCCTGCTGCTCCTGAGCTACCAGTTGCTGACCCAGCGGCGACTGCCGCTGCGCCGGCTGACCGGCGTCGCGCTGTGCGGCGCCTTCGCCTGGCAGGCGCTCCAGTGGGTGGGCTCCTACTACGTCAGCCACGTGCTGCGCGGGGCCACCGCCACCTACGGCATGTTCGGCATCGTCCTCGGCCTGCTCGCCTGGCTCTACGTCGGTGCCCTGATCTTCATCGCGGCGGCCGAGGCGGGGTCCGTGCGGGTCATGCGCCTGTGGCCGCGCAGCCTGCTGACGCCGTTCACCGACCGGGTGCGGCTGAGCCCGGCGGACCGCCGCGCCTACCGGTCGTACGCCGCCACCGAAGCCTTCAAGGGGTTCCAGAAGGTCAGCGTGCGCTTCGGACCGCCGCCCGACCCCAAGCACGGAAGACCGCCGGACGGCACGCCCTGAACGGCCCCGGCCCGCGGCGCCCGCACGCGGCTACGGCCGCTCGATCGCCCCGTCCGCCGAGATACGGGCGGCGTCCGGGCCGAAGTCCTCCGCCGACACGCCGGAGACCAGGTCGATCGCCTCGCCGCCCGGCTCCGGTGTCCCCGGCTCCACGATCCGCGTGGGGCGCAGGCGCCCGGACACATAGGTGCCGTCGGGGCGCAGGGTCACCTGGAGCACACCGCTGGTGGAGAGCGTGCCGCCGAGGCCGAGCACCTCGTAGCCGGTGAAGTTGCCCAGGCTGTAGGCGATCAGCCTGCCCCTGTAGAACTCCATGCCCCGCATCACGTGCGGGCCGCTGCCCACCACGAGATCGGCGCCGGCGTCGATCACCGCATGGCTGAAGGCGTGGCTGTCGCCCCGGTCCTCGCCGAGGAAGTACTCGGTGCCGGGCGTCACATGGATGCGGTCCGAGCCCTCCGCACCGGCGTGCATCACGACGATCACGACATCCGCCATCGCCGCGGCGCGGGCGGTGAGCCGCTTCGCGGCGGGGATGTCCGTGAGATCGCTCGCCCCTTGGTCGGGAGCGAACCCGAGCAGCGCGACCCTGATCCCGTGGACCCGCTGCACGGTGATCTGGCCCAGACGGCCGGTGTACGCGAGGTGCGCGGAGCGCAGCGCGGCGAACGTCTCGCGCCGCCCCTGCGCCCCGAAGTCGTCGATGTGGTTGTTCGCCGTGTTCAGCGCCGTGAACCCGGCCTTCTTGAGCCAGTGGCTGTAGGACGGCGGGACGTGGAACGCGAAGCAGTTCGGGCCGTCGATGGACTCGCACTTGCTGGTGCCGCCGGTGGCGAGCGTGCCCTCCAGGTTCCCCAGCACCACGTCCCCGGTGAGCAGGTTCTCGACGGGGTCGAAGAACGAGGCTCCGCCGTCCGGCGGCAGCTTGTCCGGCAGCGAGCCCATCACGATGTCCCCCACGGCGGCGATCCGCAGCTTCCCGGCGGGGCGCGGAGCCGGTGCGCCGGGCGCCGCGGACCCGGTTGTCCGCACGGGAGCAGCGCCGGGGGAGACCCGGTGATTCTCCTTGTCGGCACGGAACACGAACGCCGCGACGACCACCAGAGCGGCCCCGGCCAGGCAGAGGGCGAACAGGTGGCGCCGTACCGGCCCGCGCCGCTCGTGCCGCCGCTGGGGACACCGTCCGCCGGACATGATCACCGGCTCATGCTACGAAGCGTGCCTCCACCCTCCCCGCAGGGCCGCCTTCCGGCGTGTTCCCGGCACCCTCGCCGTGCTCGGGCGGCGCGAGCCTCCGTACCCGCCCGGCACGTCGCAGGCCCGTGCCCGCCGTCGTCCCCGGCGGCCGAACTCGCCTGGTACGACTGCCTGTTACTGTGTCCCGATGGAAGTCCTCGGATCCGTTGCCTGGCCGCCTGAGCCGATCAGGACCGAGAGGCTCGTGCTCCGTGAGCCCGAGAGCCGGGACCGTCCGGCGTTCATCGAGCTTCTCGCCTCGCCAAAGGTGCACACCTACCTCGGTGGTCCCCGCCCGCGCGACCAGCTGGAGCGCGAGACGCCCGCGGTGCCCCAGCGGTGGCCCGGAAGTTTCGTGGTCGAACTCGACGGGTCGATGATCGGCCACATTCTGCTCCGGAGAGCGACGGGACACTGCCGCCCGGCCGCGGAGGGCAAGGCCGACCTCGGCTACCTGTTCCTGCCGCGGGCGTGGGGACACGGGTACGCCGCCGAGGCGTGCACGGCGGCACTCGGCTGGCTCGCCGACGAGCTTCCCGGCGAGCCGGTGGTGCTCACCACCCAGTGCGCCAACACCGGCTCGCTGCGCCTGGCCGCGAAGCTGGGGTTCACCGAGGTGGAGCGGTTCGAGGCCTGGGACGCCGAACAATGGCTCGGCATACGGCCTCCGGACACGCCGTCCAGCTGAGTCCGCGCCGCCCCCGCCGGTAACCACCGGCCCGGCCGGCCGCGCGAGCGGTCCGCGACCCGCCGTGCCCCGCGCCGGTCACAGCGGCCGGGTCACTCGCCGGGGAACGAGACGCCGAGGTCCGCGCGGATCCGGTCCAGGGCACGCATGACCCTCAGCGTCTCCCCCAGGGGCATGAGGTCCGACTCCAGCCTGCCGGCGGCCACACACCGCGCCGCCTCCGCGGCCTCGTAGCACAGGCCGCCCTCGCGCAGTACCGGCACGTGGCAGCCGAGCGGTTCGTTCGACCGGCTCACCAGGCGGACCGTCGCCGGGGCGTAGAAGTCGCCCTCGATCTCCAGCCGTGCGCGCGTTCCCGAGACCGAGGCGGTGGTCGGGGTGCGCGCGTGCAGCGTGGTGTTGAGCACGCCGTGCGCGCCCGCGTCGTTGGTGACGACGATCGACGCCTGGGCGTCGACACCGGTGTCGGTGGTGTCCCCGACGGCGGTGATCGAGGCGAACGGCCCCAGCACCATCGAGGCGAAGGAGACCGGGTAGACACCGAGGTCCAGCAGGGCTCCGCCCGCCAGATCGGGGGCGAAGAGGCGGTACGCCGTGCGCGGGTTCATGAACTGGCCGTGGTCGGCGCTGACCGTGAGCACGTCGCCCAGCAGTCCGAGGTCGAGCACCTGGCGGACCACGTCCATGTGCGGCAGAAAGCGCGTCCACATCGCCTCCATGCAGAACACGCCCTGTCTGCGGGCCGCCGTGATCAGTTGCTCCGCTTCGACGGCGTTGCGCGTGAACGCCTTCTCCACCAGCACGTGTTTGCCCGCCTGGATCGCCATGAGGGCATGCGCGTGGTGCTCGGAGTGCGGCGAGGCGATGTACACGATGTCGACCCGCGCATCGTCGAGGACCTCGGCGTAGCTGCCGTAGGCCGCGGGTATCCCGAAGCGGCCGGCGAAGGCGCGGGCCCGGTCGGCGTCGCGCGATCCGACCGCCACCACCCGCTGTTCGGTGTGCGTGCGCAGCGCCTCGACGAACGAGGCGGCGATACCGCCCGGCGCGATCACCCCCCAGCGCAGGACCGGCGCGTCACGCGGGGACGGCGTCCGCGGCGCGGGCAGCGCGGTGCCGTCCATGAGTTCGTCGGTCCGTCGGGTCTGCGGCATGGAATTCCTCTTCGAGTGGTGCGGACGAGAACATACGGCGCCGTGATCGGCGCCCCCTTGGCGCCGACCGTCTCGTGCCCGGCCCCGACCGGACAAGGCGCTCGGGAAAACGTTCAGCCACTGTGAACGTTCTCCGGCCGGATCCGGCCGGAAAACGAGTCGGCTTTCCCGGCATGGTCCGCGGGTTCCGCCTCCATTCCGGATCGGGCAAGGGAAAGCCGGAATCCACGGCCGCTTGACAGCTTTCCGTGCGCCCGGCTGACTGACGCCCGGCAGCGTGACGAAGAGCGCGCTTTGCTCGGCGTTCTCCACGGGTCATCAGATGTTCCGACCAGAAGGCGGAAGTGGAGCAGAAACAATGAAGGCAAGAGGTCTGACCGAAACGGCCAGTGCCGTCGTATCGAGGCGCGCGTGCGCGGTCGCCACCGGTGGGGTGCTGGCCGTCGGCGCGCTGGTCGCCGCCCCGACGACCGAGGCGTCCGCCGCCGGGATCCAGCAGAGCATCGCGGTACCGGCCTACTTCTCCCCCGACTCGGGCGCCGGGCTCTGGGACAAGCTGGCCAGCCCGGCCCCCGGCGCGGGCCTGGCGGTCGCCAACCCGCAAAGCGGTCCCGGCAGCAGCAAGGACGACTCCTACGCCAAAGCGATCCAGAAGGCCCACAGCGCGGGCACGAAGGTCGTCGGATACGTCGACTCGGGATATCTCGGCACCAAGGGCTGGACCGCGCCGGACGGCGGCACGTCCGTGCAGGACTGGGTCGACGGTGCGAAGGCCAATGTCGACAAGTGGTACAGCTGGTACGGCAGTTCGGGGATCGACGGCATCTTCTTCGACGACGGGCTCACCAGCTGCGGCACCAGCTCGAATCCCGATGTCTACGTCCAGGCGTACAAGACTCTCCAGGCCTATGTGAAAAGCAAGGACCCCGGCGCCAAGGTCGTCGTGAACCCCGGCGCCTCGCCCGATGAGTGCTACACGCAGGCCGCCGACACGCTGGTGACCTTCGAAGGGACGTATGACGACTACGTCAACGGTTACAGCGACGGCCGCCAGGCGTGGGAGGCGTCCGCGGACCCGTCCAAGATCTGGCACCTGATCCACACCACGGGCAGCGAGTCGCAGATGCGCAACGCCGTCTCCCTGTCCAAGCAGCGCAACGCCGGGTACGTCTACGTCACCGATGACGACAACACGCCGGCTGACGGGCAGCAGTGGGGCAACCCGTGGGACACCCTGCCCGCGTACTGGTCGGACGAGGTCAACGCGGTCGCGGGCGATGGCAGCGGCTCGGTGGCCAAGAGCGGGCCGGTGAAGTCCGGCATCGCCGGCTACTGCCTGGACGTGCCCGGCGACACCGGCTCCAACGGGGCCAAGGTGACGATCGCCCCGTGCGACGGCTCGGCGGGCCAGCAGTGGACGGCCGGTGCGGACGGCAGCCTCAAGATCGGCGGCAAGTGCCTCGACGTCACGTACGGCGCCACCGCCAACGGCAGCCCGGTCGCCCTGTACGACTGCAACGGCCGGCCCAACCAGCGGTGGAACGTGAGCGGCGCCACCCTGGTCGGCGCCGGCTCGGGCCGCTGCCTGGACGATCCCCAGTTCTTCACCGACGGCCATCAGCTCGAGATCTGGGACTGCAACGGCGGCAACAACCAGAAGTGGACGCTGCCCTAGGTTCCCATCGCCTTCCGCCGGCCCCCGCCACCCCACTGGGCGGGGGCCGGCGGAAGCACATCCCGGCGCCCGCGCCGGGACGGCACGTGCAGGCCCCCTTCCTCACCGGAGCATCCTCATGAAGCTCGAACTCACCCGGAGCAGAGCCGCCGCGGCGGCGCTCGTCGCCGTGGCGGCACTGCTCTGGCCGCTGCTGGGCCCCGCGGACCGGTCCCCGGCCGCCGACACCGACTCCTATCCACTGCTCTACGACCCCGGCCCCTCGCACGACTGCTGGGGCCGGAACGTGGACGACGACAGCACCAAGAAGGACACGGCACACGAGAACACCAGCGGCTGCGGCGCCTTCGCCCCGGACAAGGAGTTCCAGCGCGACATGGCGCAGCCGCAGTCCACCCCGACGTGGGACGAGGGCACACTGGGCTGGGGCGTGTCCGACTGGGGCGCGACGCCCGGATACTCGTTCTCGGCGCAGACCGGTGACAAGACCGTCACCATGGTGAACAACGCGGCCGGCACGGACTGCGGCACACTGCGCGAGACCAACATCGGCTACACCTACCAGAACATCCAGCTGAGGTGGGGCCCCGACCGCAGGAAACTCACACTGGGCGACGGGCAGGTGAACGTCTCGTACGACGCAACCGTTCACCAGACCGCCGATTTCACCTGCCCCGAGAAGCGCGCCATCCTCACCACGGACTTCATCTTCGACAATGCCGTGACCGGAAAGCCGGCCGTGTTGTCGGTCGTCCACTACGACGCCAAGAACGGCTTCTCGGGCTCGACCTCCGGCAGCGTGCTGTGGAGCACGCTGAATCCCGACAACACGTGTGACGCGGGGTACGGCTGCCGGGTCACCGTGAAGAGTCCCACCGGAATGCTGGGCGACGGCCAGAAGGGCTCGGTCGCCGACGACATCAGCGGACTGTTCGACCAGTACGCCAAATACCTCAACCCGCAGAACCTGCCCAAGGACAAGTTCTCCCTGCGCGGTCTGCAGATCGTGAGCAGCAACCGGGGCAGCTCCACGACCGCTTCGGTCAGCGACATCGACGCCCGCCTCACGCCGAACGGACCCGCTCACTCCACGCTCAGGTACTCGGACAAGAACGGGCCCCTGTGCCTGGACGACGCCGAGAACCAGAAGACGTATCCCGCGGACGTCCAGGTGTACTCGTGCAACGGAACGGACGCGCAGAACTGGGACATCGGCTGGGACAACACCCTGCGCGTGAACGGACTGTGCCTGGACGCCGAGGGCGGCGGAACCTCCAACGGGACCAATGTGATCCTCTGGCAGTGCAACGGCGGGGCGAACCAGCAATGGGTACTCGGCCGTTACGGCCAGATCTACAATCCCGTCTCCGGCCGCTGCCTGGAGGCCAAGTCGGGCGGGGCCGTGCAGAGCGGCTACTCGGATCTCGACCTGTCCGACTGCTGGGGCGGCACGAACCAGAAGTGGTGGACGCCGTACGGCGACTTCCACGACCAGTGACCGCGCACGCCCCCGGTCTCCGGACCGGCCGGTGCCCCGCCTCGGGCCAGGGCCCGGACATGGAGCGGGACACACACCAGTCCGGTTGGCATAGGCTGGCCTTCCGGGGTGGCTGACCCGTTTCCCCTGCCGCCGCATGGCGCCCCCGTGCGGCGGCGGGACCGGCGAGCGCGGCCCTCCCGCACATCAGTGACCGGCTACGGCGAGCACCCGGACCACGGGCCGAGCGCCGGCGCGGCGAGGGAAAGAGCAGCACGACCAGCGCGACATGACAGCACCAGAGAACCCGCCCCAGCACCCCGAGCACGCGGACCTGTTCGCGGGCCGGCCGAACGAGCTGCGGGCACTGCGCGCCGCCGCCGTGTCCGCCCGCGCGGGATCGGCGGCCGTCGTCCTGGTCCAGGGGGCGCCCGGCACCGGGAAGTCCGCCCTCGTCCGCCGCTGGCTCGGCGGACTGCGCGACTTCACGGTCCTCGGCACCGCGGCGACACCGGCCCGGCTGCCCGACGACTTCGACTGCCTGTCCCGGTTGCTGGGCACCGTGACGAACCCGGCCCGGCACCACCCCCCGGCCGGACGACAGCGGGGGACGACGGACACCGGGCCCGGCACGCCCGGCCTCCCGACCGCCCTGCGACATCTCCTGGACACGCCGTCGGCGGCCCCGCTCGCCCTCTTCGTGGACGACGCCCAGTGGGCGGACCGCCCCTCCCTGCGGGCCCTGCTGGAAGCGGCCCGTACCGGCGGCCGGATCTGCCTGGTGCTCGCGGCCCGCCACTTCCAGGACTGGGACGAGCAGACCCTTCGCGCCCTGCACAGGGTGCACCCGCTGACCCGGATCGGTCTGGGCGAGCTGAGCGAGAGCGAGGCGCGGACGGTCGTGGCGGCCGCCCTCGGCGACCGGGCGGACGAGTCGCTGACCCGGCGCCTGATCCTGCGGTCGGGGAGGCACCCGCTCTACCTCACCCGACTGCTCGGCGAGCACCTGGACGCCCCGGCCGGTGGCGGCACCGGGCCGGGCCTGCCGCCCGCGGCGGTGCGGCGCCAGCTGTGCGGCCTTCCCCCGTCGAGCGTCGCGGCACTGGAAGCGCTGGCCGTGCTCGGCGGCTCCGCGTCGGTGCCGACGCTGAGCGCCGTGCTCGGCGCGCCCGACTGCACCTCGGCGCTGGAGCCGCCGGCCCGCGAGGAGTTCATCACGCGGACGGTGGCGCAGGTCCCCACCGTGACCTTCCGGCACCCGGTCTTCCGCGACGGTCTGTACGACACCCTGCCGACCTGGCGTCGCCGCGCGCTGCACCTGGCCGCGGTGCCCGCCGTCGACGGACGGCTGCGCCTGACGCACAAGGTGGCGGCGGCCGAGACGGCGGACAGCCGCCTGGCGGCCGACCTGCTGGAGCGGGCGACCGACGAACTCGCCGAGGGCCAACTGCTCGCCGCGGCCCGGACGTTGCTGTCCTCGGCGGCTCTCTCGCAGGCCGAGGACCACCGCACCGGCCATCTGCTCTACGGGGCGGTGCGGCTGCTGTTCTGGGCCGGGGCGGACGCCGAGATCGGGCGGCACGCGGACGCCGTAGCCTCTCGCCGGCCCTGCCCGTGGCGGGACGAGGCCCTCGGCCTTGTGGAGTTCGCCGCGGGCCGGCTGACCTCGGCCGTACGGCTCCTGGAGCGGGCGCGGAGGTCACTCGCGGCGCACGACCCCGGACAGCGGGCCGTCGTACTCGCCGAACTGGCCTGGGCGCACGCGATCCTGGGACAGGGGCAGGCGGCCCAGCGATACGGTGAGCAGGCACTTGACCCGGCCCGTGCCGGGGAAGCGGCACCCGCCACGGCGGCCTCGGCGGTCACGCCCGCGGCACCGGACGGCGACCTGACGGCGCCCTGCGGAGGCGGCGCCGAGGACCGTGACGGCGCTCCCGGCGTCGTCGTACCGCCCGGCGTGCGGCAGGCCGCGCGAGCGCTGGCGGCCTACGGCGCGGCTCTGTGGCATGGCCCGCGGTCCGGCCTGGAGATGCTGGCCACGCTGCCCGAGGACGCCGACGAGATCGAGGAGGAGGGGCTGCCCGCCCTGACCATCCGGGGCGTTCTCCGGCTGGCGGACGGCCGGCTGCGGGCCGCGACGACCGATCTGACCATGGTGCTCGCCCGCGGCCGGCCCGGTGCCGCCCGCCTCCTCGGTACGGCAGGCTCCGTCCACCTCGTCATGTGCCACCTGCTGGACGGCGACTGGGACCGGGCGGCGCTGGCGGCGGACCGGGCGCTGGAGGACGAGCAGAGCCGTTGCTTCGACGCACCCGTCCTGTGGTCCCTGCGTTCCGCGCTCCACGCGTTCCGCGGCGAGCACGACACGGCCGACACGGCCCTGCGTCAGGCCGTGCGGCTGGCGCAGTCGCTGGACTTCGCGGGCCCCCACTACCACACGGCCATGGCCAGGGCGATGCACGCGCGGGCCCGCGGCGACCACGAAGGCGTGGTGGGCGCCCTCCAGTTGCTGGCCGACCGCTTCGTCCACTCCGACCGCGTCCGCATCGTCGCCACGGGCTGGCTGCCCTTCTTCGCGGAGTCGCTGGTCGTGTGCGGCCTCGCCGACCTCGCGCAGGGCGTACTGAGTGAGCTTCGGGCGGCGGGCGACGACGCCGATCCGCATCTGCGCGTCGCCCAAGCCTGGGTGGCGGGCCGTACCGCGGAGGCGGCCGGTGAGCACCGTACGGCTCTGCGCGCGTACACGGAGGCGATCGGGCTGCTCACGCCCGGACAGGACATTCCGCTGCTGCGCGCCCTGCTGCGGGCCGGGTGCGGGCGGGTCGCGAAGGCCACCGGCCGGGTGCACTCCGCCGCCGAGCACTTCCGCGCGGCCCGCGACATCCTCACCCGGCTCGGCGCGCGACCCTTCCTCGCCGAGTGCCCGGCCCAGCGGCAGGCCGCCCTGGCGGACGGTACGGACGGCACGCCCGGACACCTTCGGCTGACCGAGCGCGAGGGCGAGGTGGCGCAGCTGGTGGGACGCGGTTACACCAACAGGGAGATCGCCGAGGCGCTGACGCTCAGCGCCAAGACCGTCGAGTATCACCTGCGCAGCGTGTTCGTGAAGCTCGGCGTGCGCAACCGCCGGGAGCTGCGGCGCCGCGTGCAGGGCGACGGCGACTGACCGGGCTCCGCCGGCCCGGCGGTCGACCGCGCCCCGCCGGGCCGCCGGGCCGTCTCACGCGGGGTCGTCGCGTCCGGAGGATCGTGCGGAGGACGGGACGACCACCAGGATCGTGTTCACGCCGGTTCTGCGCAGGGCCGCGACCAGTTCCGCGTCCGCGTGCGAGTCCGTGACGACGGTGTGCACGGAATCGATGTCGGCGATCTTGGCCTTGTGCACCTTGCCCAGTTTCGAGCTGTCGGCCACGACGATCCGGTGGGTGGCCTGCTCCAGCATGGCCCGGTCGATCTCCGCCCCGCTGGCGCTGTACTGGGTGAAACCCACCGCCGGGGTGATGCCGTCGGCACCCACGATCGCGTAGTCGAAGCGGTACGAACGCAGCGTCTGCTCGGCGGGCCTGCCCACCAGGTCGTTGGAGAGCGGACGGGCGATGCCACCGGTGACGATCACCTTCGCCGACTGCCGCGCCGACAGTATGGTGGCCGTGTCCAGGCCGTTGGTGACGACCGTCAGATCCGAACGGGCGGCCAGGCAACTCGCCACCGAACCCGCCGTACTGCCGCCGCTGAGCGCCACGGTCAGCGGACCGCTGGGCAGCAGCGTCGAGGCGAGCGCCCCGATCCGGCGTTTGGCCTCCTTGTTCTGCGACTGCCGCAGACTCACCGGCGGTTCGGCGCTGCGCCGGGTGGCGGCGATCCGCCCGTAGGACCGCCGGATCAGGCCCCTCTCCTCCATGGTGGCCAGGTCGCGGCGGACCGTGGGCCCGGACACCCCCAAAGTCGTGGGCAGGCAACGCACTTGCAGTTCACCGCGCTGGGCCAGCAAGGACATGATGACCGAGATACGGGAGTCACGGCGTACGCCGCTCATGCGCGACTCCGCACGGCGGAGCGGGCGGCCACGGCACCGCGGGCGCTGCGGTGACGCTCCTTCCGCGGTGCCTCGGCCCTACCCGTCGCTGATGACGATCGCACAGTCCGCGACTTCACTACTCGCCCGCTCCCGCGTCTCTGGTTCGTGTTCCGGCCCCGGTGCGCTGCTGTGGACCGCAGGCGGCACCGGGGTCTGCCGTCCACCCAGCGTGGCCGACGCGCGCGCGGCGCGGATCAGGGAAAGTCCCCAGGGTTTCCGACCGCGCTGCCTCAGGCGGAGCACTCGTCGGGGGTGAGGGCGGTCAGCGGGGACAGGGACACGACATCGTCGACGCGGCCGTCCGCCCCCTTGACGGGAGAGGTGGAGGTGAAGTCGGTGATGGCGTAGTAGTGGTGGCCGTACCCCTGGCCCGCCTTGTTGCCGGTCTTGCCGTAATTGATCCACAGCACGCCGTTCACCTGCTGCTCCTGGTACCGGTGCTGGAGGTGCGCCTTGTAGCCCTGCGGTACGTAGGCGGAGAACTGCTGGGTGGTGCCCTCGGCCGTGCCCCAGGTGTAGGAGTAGCTGGTCGAGATGGAGGTCTCGATCAACTTGTCGAGCCCCGCCTTGAAGCTCGCCGAGACCGTCACGCTGTTGCTCGTCGTGTAGGTCGTCGTGGAGGCCCAGTTGAGGTTGTTGGCGTCGTTACCGCCGTAGCAGTTGGCGTAGTCGGAGGTCAGCGGGGTCCAGCTGCCGTAGCCGACGTCTCGGGGGTCCCCGTAGGGGTAGAAACCGCAGCTGACGTCGGAGAGTTGGCCCAGCTGTGCCTTGGCACAGTCGTCGGCGAGCTGCGAGGCGCTGACGGCTCCCGGCTGCGACTGCTGGGGGAAGGCGTCGGCCGGGGCGCCGAACCGGGTGCCGTTCTTGAGGCACACCTCGTGGTCGCAGTACTGGGGTGTCTCGGCGAACGCGAGGGCCGTGCCCAGGGTGGCGAACGTGAGTGTGGCGGCTGCCACGGACACGGCACGGGCGGTACGTCGGGGCATGCGGGCTCCTCGGAGGAATGCGAGCCGGGTGGCGCGGACGCGTGAGCCCTACGGCCTGCCGCGCGCGGACCACCGGACGGGTGGGGGGTTGGCCAGGACAGACCGGGGCTCGCCGTTAACTCGGCCCCGACGCCTGGGAGTTGCCACGCTAGCCGCTCGACTTGCCGATCCTCCACGCGCGCGCCCGCACCGTGCAGACCACCTGATCGATCATGACCCTCGCGTTGACAGGAACGGACGACGGGCCTACGACGGCCCGACCGGACGCGACAGAAGAGGACCCCTGCCCGCCCCCTGGCGCACCGGGCACGCCCCGCCGGCACCCCGAGGCCTCGGGCAATGCCTGCGCCGCGGTGACGGCCGCTTCCCATCTGCCGTCACCGACCGCGAAGCGGCCACCTCCACCGGCCGCGCCGCGGTGGTTCGGCCCCCTGCGGCGGCTTCGGCGGCGGGGCGATACGGTCCGGTTCCAGCCCCAGCCTGTGCGGGTGGACGCACACGGGCGTCCGGTCGTCCAGGGTGTAGCGGAAGCCGTCGGTTGGGTCGAACGGGCACTCCCACGAAGGGCGGGAGTACACGACGAACCCCTCGCGCGGCAGCCGCTTGGACGGGCAGCTGCCGCATGCCGGATGGTCCTCGCCCTGTGCGAACGGCTCGTTCATGCCGGCACGGTAGCGGAGCCGGGCACAGGGCAGGGGGCGCCGCGGTCAGTGTCCGTGGATGGTCAGCCGGTAGCCCTCGGGTCCGGTGAAGGAGAAGGCCGGACCGAACGGGGTCGTGATCAGCGGGCTGACGTCCTCCGTGCCCGCCGCGACGAGCCGTTCGCGCAAGGCCGGGGCGTCGGACGTGCGCAGCCACAGCGCGACGCCGAGACCGGGGCGCGCGGCGTCGTCCAGGTCGACGTCGGGCAGCGGCTCGCGGACGGCGAACGGGATGGGGCTGGTGGCGAAGACGACCGCGTGCGCCGGTCCGTCCTCCGCCCGCCGCAGCCCGAGCCGCTCCTCGAAGAACGCGGCGGCGGCCGGCACGTCCTTCACCTGGAGGGCGATGAAATCAGGTCCTTCGACAGTGACGGTCATGGTGACTCCAAGGGTCGACCCGTCGAAACGGGTATGTCAGAACTTTGACATAACGACCGTAGGTCCCGGTCTCTCGGTATGTCAAAATGCTGACATGGAAGAACGAGCGCCTGTACCCTCGCCCCACCCGGCGCACGACGTCACCGAGCACGTCGGATACCGCCTCAAGAAGGCCTCGGCCGCCCTGCGCGGCGCCATGGACAGGGCGCTGCGCGAACACGGCCTCACCGTCCCGCAGTACTCCTGCCTGGAACTCCTCGACGAACGGCCCGGCCTGTCCAACGCCGACCTCGCCCGCGGCACCTTCGTCACCCGGCAGTCGGCCAACGTCGTCCTGCGCGGCCTGAAGGAGGCCGGCCTCATCACTCAGGCGACCAGCACCGACCACGGCCGGGCCCTGCCCGTCCACCTCACCGCGGCCGGACAGCAGCGCCTGCACGCCGCCCGCACGGCCGTGTACGCCATCGAGGAACGCATGATCGAGAGCATCCCCGGGCGCCGGCTGACGGCGCTCCTGGCCGACCTCGACTCGATGGCCGAGGCCCTGGAGGCGTGAGCGCCCGGCCGCGGACGAGGAGGCAGCGGGTAAGGGAGGATCAGGCCCCGCGGGTGCCGGCTCTGCCGTAGGCGGCGCGCCAGGCGGCGGGCGGGGTGGCGGCCTGGCGGCGGAAGAACGTGCTGAAGTTGCCCGCGTCGCCGAAGCCGAGGCGGCGGGCGCAGCCGGTGACCGGCAGCTCGGTGTGGGCGAGGAGCCTCTTGGCCTCCAGCAGGATCCGCTGGTCGAGGAAAGCCTTGGCGCTCGTGCCGGTGGCGGCACGGGTCGCTCGGGTGAGGGTGCGCGCGTCGTAGCCCAGTGCCCGAGCGTAGTCGGCCACGTGGTGCCACTCGGTGAAATGCTCCTCGACGGCGGCCCGGTAGGCGCGGAAGACGTCCGCGGACCGGTCGCCGGCCGGGCCCCCGCCGGCCGGGCCCCCGCCGGCCGGGGCGGCCGCGTCGGTGCGGTCGGCCGCGCTGGGAAGGAGCCGCAGCAGCAGCGCCGCCAGCAGGTGGGCGAGCAGCGCGGGGGACCCCAGGTGCGGGCTGCGCACCGTCGCGTCGTGCTCCCGGCCGAGGTGTTCGGCCGCCAGCAGGGCGAGGGACAGGCGCTGCCCCGCCAGCCGCCAGCAGACCGGCGCGCCGGCCTCCGCCGCGGTGAACCCCGCGAGGAAGCCGGGCCGGAAGAGGACCAGTGGCCCGTCGCACGCGTCGATGTCGCTCCAGCGGTGCACCATGCCGGGCCGGATCCACACCGCGCTGCCTTCCGCCAGCCGGTAGGCGTGGAAGTCGGCCTCGTGACCGCCGGCGCCGGACGCGATCAGCGCGAGGACGTGGAAGTCGGGGCGCTGGGGGAGGACGCGGCGGCGGTACGTGTCCATCTCGCGCAGCGCGGCGAAGTCGATGACCTCCACACCGTGGGACGAGCCGACGGCGGGGGAGTAGCGCAGCTGCCGTACGGCATCGTGTCCGCTTTTCACAAGCACCATGCCCCTTTCCACCAGGCAGCGGCTCTCACCGGCCGTACGGTCGACGTGCGACTCACCGGCAGGTCAGTCTACTTGTTCGAGGCCGTGCACGCGCGACGCCGGTCGTCGCGGGCGGCCAGGGGAGAGGCATGAGAATGACGGAAAAGACAACACCGGTGGCGGTGCCGGGCGGATCCCTGGAGGTACGCGTCGGGGGTCGTACCAGACCGACCCTGGTGTTCGTCCACTACTGGGGCGGCTCCGCGGACACGTGGGACGCGGTGCTCCGCCGTCTGCCGCCCGGCCAGTCGACGGTCCGCTTCGACCAACGCGGCTGGGGCACCTCGCGGACGCTGCCCGGCCCCTACGAGCTGGAGCGGCTCGCCGACGATCTGGCACGCGTGGTGGCGGCGTGTGCGCCGGGGCCGTACGTCCTCGTCGGCCACTCGATGGGCGGCAAGGTGAGCCAGCTCCTCGCGGCCCGCGAGCCGTCCGGTCTGGCCGGCCTTGTCCTCGTCGCGCCCGCACCGCCCGAGCCGCCGTCCACGGTGACCGCGGAGTACCGGCAGGGGCTGTCCCACGCCTACGACACACCCGAGTCCGTGCGGTACGCCCTCGACCATGTCCTGAGCGCCACGCCGCTGCCGGAGACGGTGCTGGCCACCGCGGTGCGC
Source organism: Streptomyces sp. NPDC043952 (assembly GCF_056435325.1). Lineage (NCBI taxonomy): Bacteria > Bacillati > Actinomycetota > Actinomycetes > Kitasatosporales > Streptomycetaceae > Streptomyces > Streptomyces sp. NPDC043952. The sequence continues at coordinate 20,351 of NZ_JBWKES010000020.1, read as the reverse complement.
GACAGCCTCGCCACCGGGCCCGAGGCGCGGCGGGAGTGGCCGCTGCACGGCATCGCACAGGACATCACCCGCGCCGCCCGCGCCATCGCGGTCCCGGTGACCGTGCTGGCCGGGGAGAACGACGTGGTGGAACCGCCGCGCGTCCTGCGCGAGCACCTCCTGCCGCACATCCCGCACGCGACCCTCACCACCGTCCCCACCGCCGGCCACCTGCTCCCCGTGGAGGCCCCCGAAGCCGTCGCGACCGCCCTCGGGGAAATCATCGGGGTGTCGTGAGCCCCGGCCCTCAGCCCTGCTTGGGCGCCGTGATCGGCACCAGGCGCAGGGTGAAGGAGTGGCCCGCCGGGTCGGTGTAACCGCGTTCCTCGTACGGCCCCGCCGGGTCCCGTGTCGCGATCGGCCGGCCCCCGAGCCCCACCACGCGCCGCTCGGCCTCGTCCATGTCCTCGACCAGGAAGACCAGATGGACCTGGAGGGAGTTCTCCGGACGCGGCCAGCTGGGCGAAGTGGCGTTCACATCACGGCGGAAGGCCAGCCGCATGCCGTCGGCGCCCCGGATCTCCACGAGGTTCGCCGACACCTCCGTCCGCTCACCCTCCAGGAACTCCTTGTAGAACACGGAGAGTTTCTCGGGCTCGGCGCAGTCGAGGACCACGACGCCCGCCTTCACCAATGCCATGCTTCCTCCCGGTGAACGACCTGCCTTAGCGGATATCCCCACCCACCGGATTCAGTCGGCGGCGGGCGACACCGGCGCCGTCTCGGGTGCCGCTGCTCACCGGCCGGGGCCGGTCACTGCCACAGATCCCGGCCGGTCACTGCCACAGGTCCCGGCTCGAGCACACGCGCGCGCCCATGTTCCGCTCCATCATCCGCAGCGCGGCCCGCGCGAGGTCCTCGTGGATGTGCGCCACGGCGTCCCTGGGAACGATCACGTCGAAGTGACGGATGTGGGCGTCGAGCGCCGAGTAGAGCACGCACTGCTCGGTCACCTGCCCGGTGAGCACCAGGCGGTCGATGCTCTGCTGCCGCAGGAGGTATTCCAGGGGAGTCTCGAAGAAGACGGAGTGGCGGGCCTTCACGACGAAGAGGGAGTCGCCGTCCGGCTTCAAGGGCTCCACCAGGTCGCTGTGCGGCCCGCGCAGGGCGTGCTCCAGCAGCTCACCGTGATGCGATCGCCACTCACCGAAGTTGTCGTTCACATAGATCACCGGCGCCGATTGGTCCCGCGCGCGCCGCAAGAGGTCCGCCACCACCGGTACGACCGTCCGAGCCGACGGAATCAGCAGGTCGGCGTCCTTGTGGTCGTACGTGTTGATCATGTCGATGACCAGCAGCGCGGTCCTTCTCGCAGCGTTCACGCCCACCGGGTTCCCTGATCGCGGGGTGCGGCAACCGGCTCAGGAAAACCCGGACGGCGATGTCGAGAATCCGCGCCCGGCTCCGTCCCCGTACCGAACGCGACGACAATGGATCGCACCAGCACCCAGGAGAGACACGATGGCCAAGTACCTGCTGCTCAAGCACTACCGCGGCGCCCCGGCAGCGGTCAACGACGTCCCCATGGACCAGTGGACGCCGCAGGAGATCGCCGCGCACATCCGGTACATGAACGACTTCGCCGCCCGGCTGGAGCAGACCGGCGAGTTCGTCGACGGCCAGGCACTCGCCCCCGAGGGGATGTGGGTCCGGTACGACGGTGAGGGGCGCCCGCCGGTCACCGACGGCCCGTTCGCCGAGACCAAGGACCTCATCGCCGGCTGGATGGTGATCGACGTCGACGGCCCCGACCGCGCCGTCGAGCTGGCGGGGGAGCTGTCGGCCGCGCCCGGCGCCGGGGGGAAGCCGATCCACGAGTGGCTGGAGGTGCGCCCCTTCCTGGCCGCGCCGCCCACCATCACGGAGTGACCTCCCCGATGGACGAGGCCCTGCTGCGGAGCCTCACGCCGAGCGTGCTCGCCATCCTCGTCCGCCGCGGAGCCGACTTCGCGGCGGCCGAGGACGCCGTACAGGACGCGCTGGTCGAGGCCGTCCGGACCTGGCCGGCCGACCCGCCGCGGTCCCCGAAGAACTGGCTGGTCACCGTCGCCTGGCGCAAGTTCCTCGACCAGACCAGGGCGGACGGCGCCCGCCGCCGGCGCGAGGCCCGCCTCGACGACCAGCCGGCGCCCGGCCCCGCGCCCGCCGTGGACGACACGCTCCAGCTCTACTTCCTGTGCGCCCACCCGTCCCTGACACCGTCCTCCGCCGTCGCCCTCACGCTGCGCGCCGTCGGCGGGCTCACCACCCGCCAGATCGCGCGGGCCTACCTGGTGCCCGAGGCGACCATGGCGCAGCGCACCAGCCGTGCCAAGCGCACCGTCTCCGGCGTGCGCCTCGACCGGCCCGGCGACGTCGCCACCGTGCTGCGCGTCCTCTACCTGGTCTTCAACGAGGGCTACTCCGGCGACGTGGACCTCGCGGCGGAGGCCATCCGGCTCACCCGGCAGCTCGCGGCCCGCATCGACCACCCCGAGGTGGCGGGGCTGCTCGCCCTCATGCTGCTCCACCACGCCCGGCGCGCCAGCCGGACCGCGCCCGACGGCAGCCTCGTACCGCTCGCCGCCCAGGACCGCGGCCGGTGGGACACCGGGCTGATCGCCGAGGGGGTCGGGATCCTCCAGGCGGCCCTCGCCCGTGACCGGCTGGGCGAGTTCCAGGCCCAGGCCGCCATCGCGGCACTGCACGCCGACGCGCCCACCGCCGAGGAGACCGACTGGGTGCAGATCGTCGAGTGGTACGACGAACTCGTGCGCCTGACCGGCAACCCGGTCGTCCGGCTCAACCGCGCGGTCGCCGTGGGCGAGGCCGACGGACCGCGCGCCGGGCTGGCGGCGCTCGCGGCGCTGGACGACTCCTTGCCCCGCCACACCGCGGTGGCCGCGTACCTCCACGAGCGCGACGGCGACCTGGCGACGGCGGCACGGCTGTACGCCGAGGCGGCCCGTACGGCACCGAGCCTCGCCGAGCGCGACCATCTGACCCGCCAGGCCGCCCGGCTCAACACGCTGCTCCGCCCCTGACAGCTCACCGTGCGCATCCGGGGCCGGTTCCAGGCGAACGCGCGGCAGGCCCGTCAGGACGCCGGCAGTGCGCCGGCCGGAGCGGAGGCGGCGCCCAGCCCGGCGACCAGATCCCCGACGGCCCCCGGCCCAGGTTCCCCGCGGCGTCGCCCGCTCCGGGGAACAGCCGGTAACAGGCGCCCGAGACCCGGACAAGCCCGACGCACCCGTGCACCGCCGCCAGGAACATCCGTGCCGGAGGCGAGTTCGGCCGCTGCCGTGCCGTTATCCGGGTGCGCAATCCGCTCCTCGGGCTCCCGCAGGAGAGACACCTGGCCGGCGAACGCGGCCGGTCGTACATGAGGTCCCCCGAACGGCACCCCCGACGGAGGTTGTCCTGTTCACAAGCACGGACAACCCCACGAGCAGCGCTCTCTACCAGCGCATTGGCTACGTCCGTATCGCCGACTTCGCCGGGCACAAGCCCGCACGCAGCGGATGGGTTCCTCCTCAGCCCGAACCACCCCCACGACAGCACGGCGATGTCTCCTGCGATCTTGAGCCAGCCGAAGTGAGGTGGAGTCGTCGTTCGGGGTACGGCTTTTCGGTGAAACCGTGCCGGCCTTGTCCTGTTCGGCGCAGCTCTGGGTGATGCGGCTTCCTTTCCGTACGTCCTTGTAGTCGCCGGGAGCCTTGCGCTGCCGGAAGTGCGGCGGCGCACCCAGGGCAGCACCGATCTGGCCTGCGTCGACGGTCGCCTTCCACATCCGCGGTGTGACGGTCCCCAGCTTCAAGGACACCGCTCTCCACTCCACCGGCGTTCGGTAGCGGATGCCGTCGATGGTGACCGGAGATCCCCGCCGGTCGAGCAGAGGAGGTAGCCGCCCAACGTCACAGCCCACGGAACCTTCTTCGGGGCGAAGACCGATGTGGTGCCGGTAGCGGTGTGGGACTGAGAGGGCCGGACCCGCTGACGTGCTCCACCCGGTCGTCGCCGAACGGCCAACAGCAGGCTTGCCCGTGGCCGTACCCCCGACGCTCACCCTCCCCCCGAGCACGGGTTGCGGTACGGCACGCCGGGGGCGTACTTGGCCCACTGGGAGGCGGTGATCGGCGTGTGCAGCGTGGAGGAGCACAAGGTGTCGGCGACCTTGGCCGGGTCGGTGTCGTAGAGCGTGACGGAGCCGGACGCGGCGACCGCGATGGTGCTGCCCGAGGGGGAGAACGCGGCGGTGAGCTGGTCCCCGGTCGCATCCGTGGGTTCGAGGGTGGCCAGCAGCGTGGGGGACGAAGAGGGCGGTGTCCGCCACAACTGCATTCCCGGCTGCTCATTGCTCCCGTCGGCCAGCAGTCCGCCGTTCGGTGCGAAGACGAAGCCGCTGGTGCCGCGCAACGTACTGATCGTGCCGAGGACACGCGGGTGCGCGGGGTCGTCGGCGTCCCAGACGGTGGCGGTGTTGTCGCCGGCGCCGGCGGCCACCAAGCGCCGACCGTCGTCGCTGAGCCCCACGGTCGAGCTGACGGCTCCCGGAAGGGCGACGGTGCTGCGCGGGCGGCCGTCGGCGAGGACGAACAGGGACAGCGACGCTCCGGGGCCGGCGACTCCGGACGTGGCGGCCACCACCCCGGTCACCGCCGCGGTGAGACCGCCCTTGTTCACCCGCGGCAGAGCCGAAGTGGCACCGCGGACCGGGTGGTCGGGGTCGTTGACGTTCCACCAGCTGATGCCGGACCCGGTGAGGATGCAGGCGGTGTGGCTGTTCACCAGTCCGGCGATGTCCGAGGCGGGGTCGGGCAACGGGATCGAACCCGCTCGTTCGGCGTGCAGGGCGCCGGTGACGCGCCACAGCACCAGCCGGTCGTGGCTCTGTACCGCGACGAGGCCGCCGGCTTGGTCGGTGGTGACGCCGGGCGTGAGGATGATGGGGCCCAGGCCGGACGGTTCGGTGGGGAAGTCGACGGAACCCAGCGACGCCGTCTTGGCCGGATGGTGCGTGTCATGCAGGCCCCAGATCTGCACCGCGCCGTTGTGCGCGACGGTCAGCAGTGCCCTCGGCGCGAGGAACGTCACCATCTGCGGGATGTCCGGCAGTTGGAAGGTGGCGTCGAGGACGGGATCGCCGGCGGCGGAGGCGTCCCAGATGCCGAGCGGCGACGGGGACGTACGAGAACCGGTGTCGCGCGGTGCCGCGATCAGTTTCCCGTCGGGACTCATGCTCCACACATCGCGGCCGGTGATCGCCATGCCGGCCGCCTGCGCCAGGGGCCGGCGCCACAACCGGAGTTTGCCGTCCCGGCCGCCGGTGAGGATGTCACCGCCCGCGGTGTAGGCCACGGTGAAGGTGTCGAACCCGGTCCGCGCGCAGTCGGTCAGCGCCATGCCCTGGAGGTTGGCGGGGGTCAGTCTCACCTGGCACAGAGCGCTCTTGGGATCGTCGGTGCCGACACCGCCGTAGACGAGCCGGCTGCCGTCCGGGCTGAAGGCCACACTTTCCAGGTCGGCCGGCGCGATCCCGGTACTGACCTCGACGGGCTTCGGGTGAGCCGGATCGTCCATCTTCCACAGCCGGAGAACGGCGTCTCCGGCGGTACCCATCATGCGGCCGTCGGGGCTGAACGCCACACTCTGGAAACCGGCGGAGAGGGAGGCGAGCTTCTTCGGCCTGGCGGGGTCGGCCACGTTCCACACCTGCGTCGCGCCCCGCTGATTGGTCTGTGCCAGCAGGTGGCCCCGCGGGGCGAACGCGACCCCCGCGAGCAGGGCCTCCGAAGCGGGATCGGCCAGGACGGCCCGTACCCGCGGGTGCGCCGGGTCGGCGATCGACCACAGCAGCGTGAAGCCCTGCTCGGCCGCGGCCGCGAGCAGCGAACCGTCAGGGCTGACGGCCATGGCGGAGAGCTGCGTCTTCCGGCCGGACAGCCGCGCCGGGACCGGCAACTCCGCTCCCGCTCGCGGATGACGGGGATCCGTCAGATCCCACAGGCACAGCGCCTTGCCGGTGGCGGCGCAGTGCCCGGCGAGCAGCCTCCCGCCGGGGGCGAGGGCGATGGCCGAGCCGCCGGCCGGGATGGTGGAGTCGAGGACCGGTGCGGCGGGGTCGGCGAGATTCCAGATCCGTACCGACGCGTTCGCATCGCTGTCCGCGGCCAGGGGACCGTCGGGCTGCGTGGCGATGCGCAGCACGGGGCTGCCACTGGCGAGCACACCGTCCACGGGCGTGTTGAGCGAGCTGTAGAGCTGGTCGGTGGCCTCCCGCGTGGGAGCGGACCGGTAGGCGGCGACGGCCAGTTGGGCGGCCAGCCCCGGATCGGTGGACCGGACCGCCTCGGCGTCGGCGGCGAGATCGGTGGAGCGCACCACGGCCGCCTTCCGCGCCGCCTGCTGTCCCTCCCACACGGATCTCCGTTCGGCGATCACGCCCAGGACGGAGGCCAGCAGGGCGAGTACGACGAGCACCGAGGTGACCGCCCACAGGATCCGGCGCCTGCGGCGGGCCGCCCGCTGATCCCGCAGCCCCTGGTCCAGGAACGTGCGGGCGGTGGGGCCGAGGGCCCTTCCGGCGCGCTCGTGGTCGCGGGCGGCACGGTCGGCGGTCTCCAGACGGTGACCGCGGTAGAGATCGCTGGCCCTGCGCCCGGCCTGATCCCAGGCGCGGGCGGCATCGGACAACTGCTGAAGGGCGAGCAGTCCGGCGCGGTCTTCGTCGATCCACGCACGTAGCCGCGCCCACGCGTACAGGAGCGCCTCATGGGCGATCTCGACGCCCTCCTCGTCCACCGTGACCAGCCGGGCCGCGGCCAGCGCGTGCAACACCCGTACGGCGGCGGCCCGTTCGCCGGGGTCGGCCAGGTCGTCGAGGGAGAGTCTGCGCCGGGTGTCCTCCACGCCCTCGCCGATGTGCACCAGGCGCAGCAGCAGACCGCGCACCAGCGCCTGCTCCCCGGCGGGCAGCGCGGTGTACGCCTGCTCCGCGGTGGTCGAGATGGCGTCGTCGACGCCGCCGGTGGCGCGGTATCCGGCCAGGGTGAGCAGCGTGCCGCTGCGTTGCTGCCAGGTGGCCAGCAGCGCGTGGGACAGCAGCGGCAGCACGGGAGAGCGCACACCCTGCCGCCGTACGCCGGCCTCGCGCAGCAGGGTGTCGGCCAGCCCCTCCTCCAGGCGCAGTCCCACGACGCGGGCGGGCTGCTCGATCACCGCCAGCAGTTCCTCCGGCCCGAGCGGGCCGACCACGACCTGCCGCTTCTCCAGCGCCGCCACGAGTGCGGGATAGCGGGTGCACGCCTCGTAGAAGTCGGCCCGCAGGGCGATCACGACGGTGGTCCGGCCCTCGGCCAGAGCGGTGAGTTCGCGTACGAAGCGCTGCCGGTCCTCCTCCGTCGCGCCCGCGGTGAACAGTTCTTCGAACTGGTCGACCAGCAGGACGGCCGCCTCGCCCTCCGCCAGCGCGTCGGCGCACCGGGCGAGCGCGCGCAGCGGATCGGCACCGGGCTTCATGGCGGCGATGTTCCGGCCCCCGCCGAGTTCTTCGAGGGCGGGTACGACCCCGGCGCGCAGCAAGGACGTCTTGCCGCTGCCGGAGGCCCCGACCACGGCGATCAGACCGCCGCCGCGGATACGGGTGACCAGGTCCTGGACCACCTGGTGCCGCCCGAAGAAGTAGCGGGCGTCCTCGGGGCCGAACGACTCCAGTCCCCGGAAGGGGCACGGTACGTCGTCCGGCTCGGCACCGGCAGCAGCGGGGGACAGCTCTTCCGGGGCGGGCGCGGAACGCGGACGGTAGGCGGGATTGCGGGCGACGACCAGCTCGCCCGCCCGGTCGCTGCTGTGCCGCCGGGGACGCGGAGCGCCTTCCGCAGGCAGGATCCGGGCCAGGTAGCGGTAGGCGTGGTCGAGCGTCAGCTCCCGCGGTCCGGCCGGGTCGCCGTCCCGCAGCAACTGGATCAGCCCGCCGGTGAACGCGGTGTACGCCGCCCCCGGACGGGCCAGCCCGAGTTCCTCGCGGGCGGTCGAGGTGAGCAGGAACCCGCCCCGCACCAGGCTCTGTTCGAAGACGGCGTCCAGCGCCGGAGGCCCGAGCGGGGTCTGGGCCCGGCCGGAGAAGCAGCAGTCCAGCAACACGGCGACGGAGCGTGCGCTGCTGGCGCGGATGGTCTCGCGTAACGCCTCGTACCGCAGCGCCTTCCAGGACAGGCCGTCCACCAGATCGTCGGTGGCGCAGGTGGCCAGGCACAGCCCCTCGTCGCCGCCCACCAGCCCATGGCCGATGAAATGGACCAGCAGGGTGTCGTCCGCCTCCTGCGCCGCCTGCCGGACGGCGTTGCCGAACTCCAGCGGGCTCGGCGGATCCAGCAGGACGCGCAGATTGGCCCGCGGCACCCCGACCCGCTGGTGCAGGACGTCCGCCAGGTCCGTCAACGACGGTTCGACCGCGCGGATGCCGGGCAGCCGCCCACCCTCCGGATACCGGCCCGTCCCGACGAGCAGCACACGTGAACCCGGCCGTGCCAGCGCGACGGGCCGTAACCCGCCGCCGGCGTCCTCAACGCTCGGAGGCGTCATCAAGGGCTCCGTCGCCGCGTGCATCCCGCTCGACCGCGTCGGGCCAAGCCACTTCGGCCAACTGCGCCACCTGGGCCCGCAGTTGAGCGGCGTCCAAGGCGCGCACCCGGTCCGCGCGCAGCTCGATCCGGCTCCCGTCACGCCGTGACAGGCGGACCGTGACGCTTCCCGTACGCCGACGCAGCCAGGCGACGAGCACGCTGGCCATGGCCGTCGCGACCCCGCCGGAGCCGAGGGTCACCACCAGGTGCTCCAACTCCCCGCCCAGAGCCCCTTCGGGGACCGGACCGACCTCCCTGCGCACGCAGCCGCGCAGGCCGTCCTCCTCGTCCAGCCAGCGGGCGAGATCGGCCGCCGCCGCCGTCACGTCCGCGTCCACGGACAACGTGACGACGCCCACCGCCGACCCACCGCCCCGCACGGCCCCGGCCGTGTCACCCGCCATGAAGTCCCCCCGTTTCCAACGCACTTGGTCTTCCAGTCACCCGCACCGGAGACGCGGACGACCAGTGTGGGCGACGGGCCCCGAGCCTTCAAGGACCCCAACGAGCGACACAGCGGGCTTTGGGCGCCGTTGTCCGTCGGCTCACGCCCCTTCGCCGCCCCCAGCGGTACTCGCGCTGCGGGCGGCGCCGGCGGTTTCGGCCTCGGCCCCCCGGCGTGTCTTGCCGACGCCGCCGACGAAGATGCAGGCGAGCGCGGCGGCCGCGGTGGCGCCGAGGATCATCGTCCAGCCCCGGTCGAAGGCGTCCACGGGGTGGGCCGGCGCTGCGCCCATGGTGGCGACCAGCAGGGAGATGCCGAGGACGGTGCCGGCCTGGCGTGCCATGGTGACGACGCCGGAACCGGTGGAGAAGCTCTGCGGCGGCAGCGCGGAGACACCGGCGCTGATCAGCGTGGGCAGGGTCAGGCCGACGCCGATACCGGTGAGCAGCATGCCCGGCAGCATCCCGCCCGCGTAGCCGGAGTCCGGCGTGAGCAGCGTCAGCCACCAGGCGATGCCCGCGCCGAAGACGACACAGCCGGTGAAGGCGACCACGCCGGAGCCGAAGCGGTGGATCACCGGCCCGATGCTCATCGCCAGCGCGGGCGGCAGCAGGGTGCCGGGGAAGATCGCGAGACCGGTCCGCACCGCCGACCAGTGCCACACGTCCTGGCACCACAGCACGGTCGACAGCAGCATGGCGGCGAACGCTACGGCGAACAGGACGTTGGAGAACGAGGAGGGGCTGAAGCCGCGGAACCTGAACAGCGGCAGCGGCAGCACCGGCGACGGGTGGCGCGCCGAACGCGCCGTGAACCAGGCCAGCAGCAGCACCGCGAGTACGAGAGCGCCGATGAACTCCACCGACGCCCAGCCCCAGTCGTCACCCTTGACCAGGCCGAGGGCGATCAGGGCGATGGCGCAGGTCAGCACGGCGGCACCGAGCACGTCAGCCCGCGGCAGGTCCCGCGAGGGAACGCGCGGCAGCACCCGCAGTCCGCCCAGCAGCGCGGCCGCCCCGATCGGCACGTTCATCAGGAAGACCCAGTGCCAGCTCAGATCGGTCAGCAGCCCGCCCAGCACCGGGCCCAGCGCACTGGCCACCCCGCTGATCGCCGTCCACCCGCGCACCGACGCCAGACGCTTGTCGGGGGGAGCGGTCGCCAGCAACAGGCCGAGCGAGGAGGGGATCAGCATCGCCGCACCGACGGCCTGCAATACCCGCGCCCCGACCAGGAACCAGATCCCCGGCGCCAGCGCGCACAGCACCGAGGAGACCGTGAACAGCACGAGGCCGGACAGGTAGGCGATCCGCGGATTGACCCGGTCGGCGAGGTTGCCCGCCGGCACCAGCAGTGCCGCGAACACCACCGCGTACGCGTTCAGCACCCACGACAGGGACGCCAGCGGTGCCCCCGAGAATTGGCGGCCGATGTCCGGCAGCGCCACGTTGACGATGAACACGTCCAGGTTGGCCATGGCCACCCCGGCGCCGATCACCGTGAAGACCACCCCGAGCCGCGGTCGGGCCTGCGGGGGGCTGGGGGCATCGGCGGTCCGGCCGTCGGCGAGGCTCATGTCCGTCTCTCCTCAGTTTGAATTTCCAACTCACCTGTGCGGTGAAGTTAGCAACGAAGGAACGGACACGGCAACGCCCGCCGACACGCTGTGACGCGCACCTCGTCCGGCACCGGCACGCGTGTTGGCGAATCGCCGGACAACAAGGGGCACCATTCCGGCCGTCAACTGCCGCACGCGCCAGGCCGGTACCCGGCCGCGCAACACCTCCGCAGTCACCCATGGAGGGGGCTGGGCCTACGGCCTTCTCCTCGGCGGCACTCCAACTCCCGGCTGTCCCGCACCCGATGGCGATGCGCGAAAACGGGTGGAAGCGCACCCGGCACCCGGATCCGGGGCAGCGCCTTCGGCGGTGCCGGATGCTTCCGGCTCGGCGTCATCGGCTACCAAGACGAGAAGGTGGTCCGTGCCCACTCCGACCAGAAAGCCGAATGGGGGACCAACGCGGTTGCTCGGCCTGTGGGTTGATGCTCCGATCGCCTCAATGGACACATGGCTGGACCCGTTCGGCGAGCCCACTGTGCTCTCGAAGAGGCTTTCATGAAGACCTGATGTCGTATCGGATGTGGAACCCAGCGCCACGGTGACGAACCCGCCTGGGCATCTCTGTCAACACGTGAGAAGGCGTTTGCCGCCCTCGGCATGACGGGCCTGCCCTGCGGTCCGCTCGCCGGCGTCTTCGCCACCCCCGTACGTCTCGCACTGCGCCTGACCGCCGCTTCCGGCAGGGTCAAACGCGGCGCGGACGCGGCCGTTTCCGCAGCAACGACCTTTCTGGGTATGTTGCTCGCGGAATTCTTCACGCCCGGTCTCCGTGTCGAACACCCCTGGCTTCCGGCGCTGCTGGTGACACTGCCGGTCGCTCTCGCCAACCTGGTGATCCATCACATGGAGCGCCGTAAGAACGACGATGATGACGAGGGGGCAGGGGATGAGACTCTCCTGGTTCTGGTTGCTGATATTCCACGTCAACGATTTCGGATACAGTCACGGCCTTCTGCCAGGAGCGATCGGGACGGCCGCCTTTCTCGTCGCAGCCGTTGCGCTCGGAACCACCCTCCACCGTTCCCGCTACGCCGCGCTCGCCGGGGCCGCCCTCCTCTTCTGCGGTGGTGTCGGGTGGCTCGCCGCCCACTGAGCCCCGCCGGCGGCCCGCGGGTTCGTCAGCGGCGCGTCAGGGGGCGGTCAGCGGCCCCTGGCACTGTTGTTCCTGGCACCGGCACGGAAGACCGAACGCCGGTAGCAGGGAGAGGTGCCCGGAGTGGTTGATCGGGGACCAGCGAGCTCGCCTCACGGTCGGGCCCCTTCTGGGGCCCACGCAGGTTCGAATCCTGCCCTCTCCGCTCCGCGGGCACGACAGGAAGCCCGGACCATCCAGCAGCTCAGGATGACCCCGCGCACACCAGCCCTTCCAGCAGCTCTACGGCGCGCCGGGCGGCGGGGTGCCGTGCGATCGACTTCTTCACCGCAAGACTGATGTACCGGACCGGAGTGGGGGACACCAGGGCGACGGTCGTCAGGCCCTCCGGCAGCTCGCCGATACCGAGTGCCGGCACCACGGTCAGCCCGATTCCGGTTGCCACGAAGGACATCGCCGTCCGGTAATCGTGCGCTTCCACCACGAAACTCGGGGAGAACCCGGCCTGCGCGCAGGCGTTGAGCAGCACCTGGCGGCATGCCCCTTGGCGCAGGTCGTTGTCCACCCAACGCCGTTGGGCGAGGTCCGGCAATGGCACCTCCGGCATCCCGGCGAGCGGATCGTCGACGCGGACGACGGCCAGATAGGGGTCCTCCGCGAGCCGGCGCACATCGACCGGCCCGGCGCGCTCGACACCCGTCTCCTCCACGAAGATGTCGATGTCCGGGTCGCCCGGCGTGAACTCCGTCAGCAGCAAATCCAGCCGGAGGTCGGGGAACTCGGCCCGCAGCGCCGCAACGGTCGGCGCCAGCCACGCCGTTCCGGCCGAGCCGAAGTAGCCGATCGACAGGCTGCCCACCCGGCCGGCGCGCAGATCACCGACCACCCGCTCGACCCGGCTGAACGCCTCGAACAACGTGTCGGCCTCGGCGGCGAGGGTCCGGCCGGCCGCGGTGGGCTCGATGCCGCGACCGGACCGCTCGAACAGCCGCAGCCCCGTCTCCCGTTGCAGCGTGGCGAGTTGCTGACTCACCGCCGAGGGGGTGTAGCCGAGCGCGGAGGCACTCGCGCGGATCGAACCCGTCGCGACGACCGCCCGCAGGACGCGGAGCCGAGAGATGTCCAGCATCCCGTAACCGTACAGCCATGCTTAACGGATGTACAGAACTCGTCGCTTGTGCTGTACGGACGGCGCGTACGACGATGCCGGGGTGACCGATCTAGTGGAGACCACCCGGCCTACCGGCACCGGCAGAACAGACCTCGGCAGGATCGCGGCCGCCGCCGGGCTCGCGGTCGTGCTGTGGGCCTCGGCGTTCGTCGCCGTCCGCGGCGTCGGGCACGCGCTGTCCCCCGCGCCGCTGGCGCTGCTCCGGCTCGGCGTCGCGGCCGGCACGCTCACAGTGATCGCGGCGACCAGGCGGGCGGTCCGAGTCCGCCTGTCCCGCAAGGCGTTCCTGCTGATCGCGGCGTACGCCGTGCTGTGGCTCGCCGGCTACACGGTCGCGCTCAACGCGGGGGAGCGGCATGTGGATGCCGGGACCGCGGCATTGCTGGTGAACCTCGCGCCGTTGCTTGTCGCCGTCGTCGCCGGGAAGTTCCTCGGTGAAGGCTTCTCGCGACCTCTCATCGTCGGCTCGCTCGTCGCGCTGGCCGGAACCGCGATCATCGCAACCGGGGCCACCGCACAGCGCGACTGGGCGGGCGTTCTGCTGTGCCTGCTGGCCGCGGTGCTCTATGCCGCGGGCGTCATGATCCAGAAGGTCACGTTGCGGCATGTCGACGGGCTCACCGCGATCTGGCTCGGCTGCGTCGTCGCCACCGTGGTCCTGCTGCCCTGGGCGCCGCAACTGGCCGGCGAGCTGCGGACGGCGCCCGCCGGAGCGGTGCTCGGCGCCGTCTACCTGGGCGTGTTCTGCACGGCGATCGGTTTCACCGCGTGGGCCTACGCGCTGCGCCGCATGGACGCCGGTCGGCTCTCCGCGGCGACCTACGCCGTTCCGGCCGTGTCGGTGCTGTTGTCGTGGCTGCTCCTCGCCGAGATCCCGACGGCATACGGGCTCGTCGGCGGCGTACTCTGCCTGACCGGTGTCGCCCTCTCCCGCCGACGCTGAGTCACCGGCACGCCCCTGGGCCGTGCCCTGCACGGACACCGCACCACGGATCCCGCAGCGCTGAACAGCGGCCTCGGACACCGCCGTTGGCCCGTCCGCACGGAACCTTCACATCATGAGCCGCGCCGCACGGGCAACCCCCGCCGCCGTACCCGCGTCTTGATCGACAACAGACCGACACGCCCTGGTCCTCGCGGACGGGGCGTGTCCCCGACTCGCTATACACGCTGTGTATACGCATCGTGTATAGAAAGGCACGTATGTACGGCAAGGCTTTCGCGCCCGAGTACCAGGGCGCCCTGACCACCCTCTCCGTGAACTCCTCCCTGACGGACGTGCTCGCGGAAGGCATCGACAAGCTGCGCGAGGCCGAGCGGTCCGGGCACCCGGCCGAGGCCGCCCGCTGCGGGCTCGCCGTAGCCGAGGCGCACCGGCGGCTCGGAAACGTATGCGAGGCCGACCAGGCATGGAAGGCGAGCTACCGTACCGCCCGCGAGGCCGGCGACTCCGCGACGATGGCGTGGGCACTGTGGAGCGGCGGCACCCTCGCCCGGCAGCGCGGGGCCTTCCCGCTGGCCTGGCGGCTGCTCAAACTCGCGGCCGACCTCGGCGAACGGGCCGGCGACGTCGTATGCCGGGGCTACTCGCTGGCCGGACTCGCCGAGACCGGCCGCATCCAGGGCGACTACGCGGCGGTCGGCCGACTGCACGAGCAACTGCTGGCCGAGGCCCGCAGGCGCGGCGAGGCCCGGCACACGGTGTGGGCACTGGAGGGCATCGCCCAGATGCACCGCAACACCGGGGACTACGACCGGGCGTACGCGCTGTTCGAAGAGGCGGCGGAGATAGCCGAGCGCGCCGAGGACCGGCGCGGCCACGCGTGGGCGCTGCGCGGCCTCGCGGACATCCTCTCGGTGCGCGACAAGGACACCGAGAAGGCGCTGGAACTGCTGTCGCGGGCGGAGGCCGGTTGCCGCGCGATGAACCTGTCCAGCGCGCTGGCCTACAACCACAAGATGCGGGGCAACGTCCTCTTCCGGGCCGGCCGCCACGAAGAGGCACGGGGGATGTACGAGCTGGCGCTGCGGGAGTTCCGCGCGATGAGCGAGCCGCGCGGCGAGGCGCTCGCCCGGCTGGGCCTCGCCAAGTCGCTGGCCTGGCTCGGCCGGGACCGCGACGAGACGGCGGCCGAACTCGCCGACCTGGCACGCTCGTTGGAAGGCAGCGGACTCAAGCATGTGCAACGGCTGGTGATCCGCGCCCAGGAGGAGTTCGCAGCCCAGACGGAGGCCGTACGGTGACCGCGCTCCAGGCCCCGCCCGCCGCGCCCGAAGTCCTCGCCCGGTGCGCCGAGTTGGTGCGGCCGGCGCTGCGCGAGGCGGTGGGCGCGCTGCACCCGTGGACGGCCGAGATGGCCGCGTACTCCCTGGGCTGGTGCGAGGTGGGCGGCGCGCCCTCCGCCACACCGGGCGGCAAGGGCGTACGGCAGGCCCTCGCGGTGCTCGGCGCGCGGGCGGCGGGTGCCGACGCGCGCGCCGGGGTTCCGGCGGCGGTCGCGGTGGAGCTGGTGCACACCTTCTCGCTGCTGCACGACGACATCATGGACGGCGACGCGACCCGGCGCCGCCGCCCGGCCGTGTGGAAGGCGTACGGCACCGGCCCGGCGGTGCTGGCCGGCGACGCCCTGTTCGCGCTGGCGGTGGAAACCCTCGCCGCCGTGCCGCAGAGCGCCCGCGCCGTACGGCTGCTGTCGGCGGCCCTCGCCGACCTGGTGCGCGGGCAGGCCGACGACCTGCTGTTCACCGCCCGGCCGTGCACCGGCCCGGACCGGGTGACGGCCGAGGAGTACCGGGCGATGGCGGAGGCCAAGACCGGCGCCCTGCTGGGCTGCGCCTGCGCGCTGGGCGCCGTGCTCGGGGGAGCGGACGAGGACACGGCCGGCGCGCTGGACCGGGCCGGCCGGCATCTCGGCATCGCCTTCCAACTGGTCGACGACGTGCTCGGGATCTGGGGCGACCCCGCCGTCACCGGCAAGCCCGCGGGCGGCGATCTGCGGGAGGGCAAGAAGACCTACCCGGTACTGGCCGCCCTTCGCTCCCCGGCGGCCCGCCACCTGCCCGAGCTGCTGGCCGCGCCGGGGCGGGCGCGGGAGGCCGCCGAACTGATCGAGACGGCCGGCGGCCGTACGGCGGCGCTCGCCGAGGCCCGCACACACACGGCCGCCGCCCGCACCCTCCTGACCCGCGCCGCGCTGGACCCCGCGGCCACGGAGGAGCTGCTCGCGGTGCTGGACTTCCTGGTCGGCCGCGACCTGTAAACCCACCGGCGCGCCGCGCAGAGCCCAGACGGCCTTCGCCGCACCCGCCCCGGCCGTCGGGCCCGCGCGCAAGGACGGCGCGCCGGCGCGGCTGACGGACGGCACGGACAGCGCACCCCGACTCGCCGAACGCCAAGCGACGGCGGCGGACGACCGGACGACTGGGACGATCGGAATGCCCGGCGCGCCGGGCGTTGTGGCCGCGCTGCCGCCTCGCTCTGCGCCAGGAACTCCCCGCCGCGGCCGGCGGCACGGCCGCGAAGCCGGCCACGGACGCAGGGATCGCGGCGGTGCGGGGGAGCCCACCTCCACCGGGCCCGGACCGACATCGGCCGGTCCGGGCCCCGTGGCGCGCCCGCGGCGGCGCGGACCCCCGTCGTCGGCGTGACGCTCGCAGCCCTTGTCGGCGGGGAGCTTGCAGGGCTTGCGCCGCCACGCGACCGCAGTGGCCACCAGGCGCCGTCAACGCCGGGACAGCACCAGTTCCATCATGCTGTACGGGGCGAGACGGACGGAGCGCGCCGAGCCGGGCGACCTGGTCGGTGTCGTGGTGCCGGCGCCGTAGGTGTAGGCCGTGCCGGTGAGGGCGGGGCGGTAGCCGGTGTAGTCGAGCCGGACCTCGTGACTTGCCTGCGGGTCCTCGTTCTCGATGAGGACGACGAGTGTTCCGTCGCGCTGTACGGCGGCGTGCGTCACGATCATCGCGCCGGCGCCGGTGGTGCTGACCAGCCGTGCGCCCGGTGCGGCGAGCCGGGCGGCCATTCCGTAGCCGTAGTAGCTGGGGTAGGGCGTGTTGAGCGGGGGCTCGCAGACCCGCTGGCCCTGGGTGTTCGTCTGGCAGGACCGTGGGCCGTCCGAGAGCATGCCCCAGGTGCCGTAGCCCAGCCCGTCCGGGTCGTCGGGCGATCCGGCGTGGTCCTGCTGTGCTTTGTGGCGGGAGTCGAACCAGGAGACGTCGGCGGCTCCCTGTTCGAGCCAGGTGGTGACGTCGTCCGCGGCGTACAGCGCCGACGGGACGGTCGTGCTCTGCACGCCGGGGTCGGCCGACGTGGTGTTGGTCTCACCGATGACGGTCTGCACCTGGCGTGCGTGCGCCCCGAGGTTCGCGGTGATCTGCTGGTGGACGGCGGCCATGGTCGGGGCGATCCGGCCGGTGCTGGCGAACAGCGCGGCGTCGGTGTTCCCGGCGGCACCCTGGCCGTAGTTGTACCAGTGGACGTCGGCGAAATCGACCGAGTCGCCGGCGGCGGCGAGCACCGGGTCGTTCCAGTCCTTGCCGCCGATGGAGGCGAACGGCGCCAGCTCGACTCCGATTTTGATCGACGGGTCGACCGCCTTCATGGCCTGGGCGAACTTCACCACGTTCCGGCCGTACTCGGCCGGTGTCTTCACCGCGTGGTGGTCCGGCTCGGTCGCATCCGGGTACATGTAGCCGTTGCCCCACACCTCCTCGCCGATGGCCCAGTACTTGATGTGGTCGTGGTCGACGATGTTGGCCTGCCGCACCCACGCCGCGGCCTCCTGCGGACCGATGTCCGTGCCCGCGGGCCCGTCGTCGGCGGTGCTGCCGTAGTTGACGTGGACCATCATCTGCGCGCCGGTCTTCTTCACACCCGCGGCCCAGGACTGCCACGGCTCCGCCTTGGGCGAGGGATCGCCGGTGAGGGGGTCGGGATCGAAGGAGTTGGTCCGCCACCGGTAGGTGTCGTCCCAGGGGCCGGTGCTCAGCTCCCGCAGCCGGACCTTGTCCGCGCGCAGCAGACGGCCGGCGGCGGACGCACCCGCCGCGGAGTCGGTCTGCCAGTCGTCGACACCCAGCGCATCCCCGCCGACGCTCGCCAGCGTGTGGTCGGCATGCACGGTGACCGAACCGGGCGCCGCCGTACTGGTGGCGCCGGCCACCGGTGCCGTGCTCCATGCGGTGCCGACGGTGGCCATGGTCGCGGCGAGAAGCGCCGCAGCTCTCGTAAACCTGTTCACATAGGGAACCTAGGACCGTATTGCCGATCCCTGGGCCTTTTTACCCGATGATCAGGCAGCCGTGGAGTGCCCAACAGGGAAGAGAACTGCTCGACCTCATCAAGGATCAGTCGGTGTCCGTGGCCGCCAGCACAGCGATGCGCCGAGCCCCCGGGGCGACGGAGACCAGCCCTATGTCCCACGCCACACGCTCGAACCACTTCGTGGCGGCTTCGAAGCCGTACCAGTCGCATTCCTGGATGTGCCGCTCCACTTCACCGACCGGCGCCGTCGTGGATGCCCCGGACAGAGCGGTGAGGGAACGCCAGGCCGCCAGGCGCCCGTAAGCGCCGTAGACGCCGTTGTTGTACGCGCCACCGGTCGACGCCGCCGCGAAGAGCATGCGCCAGGCGCGTTCCGGCCGACAGGCGGAGAGGGCGAAGGGCTTACGCGGACCGACGCCGCTCAGGCACTCCAGCCCCAGTGCCGTCAACAGGCCGGGGAGGGTCTTCGCCTCGACTGGCCCTGCCAGTTCGTACGTTCTGGCCTCACTGCGGCCGTTGGACTCCTCCACCCAGTTGGCCACCGCTGCGGTCGCGGCCTCGCCGAACTCCTCCGTCGTCGTCTCGACCGCTTGCGGCAGGCGGGGAACGCGGCCCAGCGCGACGCCGGGACCGTCCTGCGGGCCGTACGGCATCGAATAACTGGCCCCACCCACGGAGTAGTTGGGCAGAGACGGCGACTCCTCGATCACCGACAGCTCCAACGGCAGCCATGCGAGCGGGTGGTGGCGCCAGTGCGGTGAAGTCGCCCACGCCTGGACGGCCGGTGACTTGGTGATCGAGACGCCCCTGAGCACCAACTCGTGCACGAGGCAGGCCCGAAGCTCCTCCGAGGCCGCCGCGCGCGAGCTGCCGCCGGCGAAGGCGACGGCCAGGTCCTCCGGGCTCTGGCCATGGGCCAGAAGGGAAGCCGCGTAACGGGCCAGCTTCCTGTTGCCGGGCGAGGCGGCCGACACGAGCCGCAGGGCCTGCTCGGCACACTCCTGGCCCGAGGCCATGGTCAGCAGGCGAAGGAGACGGTCGAAGACACTTCGGTACTGCCAGACCTGAGCGGCAGACGAGCCGTACCGACCGGCGAGAGCGATGCCGAGATCGGCTACGAAGGCGATATCGCCCTGGTCGAGCCTGCGCTCGGCCGTGTCCCACACTTCGGTCACGCTCTTCAGGTCGGGCAGTTCCGTCACGATCTTCTGTATCTCGTCGCTCACGACGTGAGCCTATGGGAGGACTGGTTTGAGGAGCATGTCCATTTACGTGGCCACAGTCGGAAGCCCCTGCCGGCCTGGGACAACGACCTCCCTGGGAACGTCGTCCCCGACCGCCCCAGACGGCAACCGACCCAACCTGACTCCGGCCAGGCCGCTTCCGTCACCTCTCGGCTCAGCGATCCTGGCCGGAGCGCCCCCCGAGCAGCACCAGGCTCTGCGCCAGTTCGGAGAACAGCTCGGCATGGCCTTCCAGATCCGCGACGACCTGCTCCCGTACACCGCCGCGGAGCAGGTCACCGGCAAGACAGCCATCAGCGACGTGGCCAACCTCCAGCCCACCCTCCCCGTCCTGCTCGCCTACGAAGCCGCCGACGAAGCCGACCGCGACCGCCTGACCGCCGTCTTCCGCGGCGGCACCGACCCCGTCACCGCACACCGGGACATCCTCACCGTACTGACCCGCACGGGCGCTCTCACCGAGGCGGCCCGGATGGCATCCTCCCGCGCCGCACAAGCACGCGCCGAACTCACCGGCCTGCCGGACTCCACCAAGCTCGCCGAACTGGCCACCTCGGCAGCCGACCGCCGGCGCTGAACAGAGCCCCCACCCGGTCGCAGGGCTGACCGGCCCACCACGAGCAATCTTCAGACAAGTTGGCGCGAAATAATCCCTTGCGCAATGGTCAAGAACTGTTGACCATTGCTCGCATGCCTACCGACGACCTTCCCGAGACGTTCCACGTCACCACCGACGAACAACTGCGCGCCGTCTCCAACCTCACGCGTCACCGCATCTGTATTGCCCCGTGAGGTTGGGGACGCGGCTGGCGGGTGGTTTACCTGCGAGCGCGGTGTGTCCGCGGTGGTGATTGTAGGTGTGCAGCCAGGCG
>NZ_JBWKES010000019.1:121349-148850 GCF_056435325.1 Streptomyces sp. NPDC043952 | reverse complement strand
CGCTGTTGAGTTCTCAAGGAACGGTCGCTTCCTTCGTACTCACCCTCTCGGGCTTTCCTCCGGGCTTCCCTTCGTGTTTCCGACTCTATCAGATCCTTTCGGCTCTGATTCCCGGTCGGCGGGATTTGCCTCGGGGCTTTCGGCTTTCGCCTCGGCCCTTTCGACATTCACTACGTTAGCTCATTCCCTGCGGGGCTCATAATCGAGTCCCGCGGATTCGAATTCGGGCGCGCGAACGCGTCGAGAACGACCCCGGTGAAGGGGTTGGGCTAGGTAGTGGGTTGGCCGCTCCGGCTGCTGGCGATCGCCGTACCCGGTTCAGCGGCTTGGGATACGTTACGCACCTTCGGGGGTCGAGTCAACTTCGCCTGCGCCGGGGGACGTGGGCGCGGTACGGGCTCACCGTCGGATCGTCGGCCACCCAGTAGCGCCAGGGGTGGATGTCGCCGTTGCCGCCCTCGCCGGCGACCCCGGTGCGCGGACCGCTCCGTACCTGTTCGGCGGGGACGGGAGTGCCGGTCAGGATGCGCAGCGGAGACTCGCCGGAGGTGCAGGCGTCCGTGCCGTCCAGCGCGCGGTCGACCTCCAGCGCGGTGGCGAGCCGGGCCGGGCCCTTGGCCAGTTCCTTGTCGTTGCGGGCGGAGGGCCGGCGCTTGCGGGCCAGCTCCGCGCCCTCGACGACCTCGCCGGCTCGCAGCAGGACGGCGCTCGCCTTGCCCTCGGGACCGCAGACCAGGTTCATGCAGTGCCACATGCCGTAGGTGAAGTAGACGTACACATGTCCGGGTTCCCCGAACATCACCGCGTTGCGTGCGGTGCGGCCGCGGTAGGCGTGGGAGCCGGGGTCGTTCGGGCCGTCGTACGCCTCGACTTCGGTGAGGCGTACCGAGATCGGGCCGTCGGGTGTCGTGCGGACCAGGATGCGGCCGAGGAGGTCGGGGGCGACCTCGAGGACCGGGCGGTCGAAGAAGTTCCTGGGCAGTGGCTTACGGTCCGGGGGCGCGATCATGCCCTCCGAGGGTAGTGCACCGGGGTGGCCCGTTCGGGGCACGGCCGAGCGGAACCGGCTGAGGGGCTGATCGCGTTTGTAGGGGCGAGGTCCGTACGTAAAGGGAGAGTCAATGGCGTTCAAGAAGCTGCTCGCGAGCCTCGGAGCCGGCGGTGCCTCGGTCGAGACGGTGCTGACCGAGGTGAATGTCGTACCGGGTGGCGTGGTCCAGGGCGAGGTGCGGATCCAGGGCGGTTCCGTGAACCAGGCCGTCGAGGGGCTGTCCGTCGGCCTCCAGGCACGGGTCGAGGTCGAGCGCGGCGACGAGGAGTACAAGCAGGACATCGAGTTCGCCAAGGTGCGGCTCGGCGGCGCCTTCGAGCTTCAGGCCGGTGCCGTGCACGCGGTGCCATTCGGTCTGGAGGTCCCCTGGGAGACGCCGGTGACGATGATCGACGGCCAGGAGCTGCGCGGAATGCACATCGGGGTGACGACCGAGCTGGCGATCGCCCGCGCCGTCGACTCCGGCGACCTCGACCCGGTCAACGTGCACCCGCTGCCGGCACAGCAGGCGATCCTCGACGCGTTCATCGAGCTGGGCTTCCGTTTCAAGAACGCCGACATGGAGCGCGGGCACATCCGGGGTACCCGGCAGCGGCTGCCGTTCTACCAGGAGATCGAGTTCTACCCGCCGTCGCAGTACCGGGGTCTGAACCAGGTCGAGCTGAGCTTCGTGGCCGACGAGCACGCCATGGACGTCGTCCTGGAGATGGACAAGAAGGCGGGCCTGTTCAGCGAGGGCTCCGACACCTACCGCTCCTTCCAGGTGGGCCACCACGACTGGCAGGGGACCGATTGGGCGGCGTACCTGAACCAGTGGCTGTCCGAGGTCGGCAGCCGGCGCAACTGGTTCTAGGCTCGCCCTGTTCTTTCCGGAACACCGATCAGGAGGTACCAAGGTGACCGAGCTCAAGAGGCGACCGCTCCCCCATGACTTCCACCCGCCGGTGCCGTCGTTCACGGTGACCAGCACGGACGTCGAGGAGGGCGCCACGCTGAAGGGCGCTCAGGTCTACGCGGACGGGAACACCTCGCCTCACCTGCGGTGGGAGGGCTTCCCGCCGGAGACCAAGAGCTTCGCCGTGACCTGCTACGACCCGGACGCGCCGACCGGCAGCGGGTTCTGGCACTGGGTCCTGTTCGACATTCCGGCCTCGGTGACGGAGCTGCCCGCGGGTGCGGGGAGCGGCTCGTTCGAAGGCCTGCCGGAGGGCGCCGTGCACGCGCGCAACGACTACGGGACGCGGGACTTCGGCGGCGCCGCGCCGCCGCCCGGCGACGGCCCGCACCGTTATGTGTTCACGGTGTACGCGGTGGACCAGGAGAAGCTGGGTCCGGACGCGGACGCCTCGCCCGCCTTCGTGGGGTTCAACCTGCGGTTCCACACGATCGCGCGGGCGCAGCTCATCGGCGAGTACGAGAACACGGAGCAGGGCTGAGTCCCCGTCTCCTTTCAGCCAAGCGTTCATTGAACGTTTGCCCGCCTCCGGTCTTGGAAGTGATCGGGGGCGGGCATTTTTTATTGCGTTGTCCATCTCGGCGCGCCCGTCCAGAGTTGATCCGAGCCCGCCGGGGGGTGGGCAGGTGCGCACGGGAGGTGGGCTGGATGCGGGACACGCTGGTGCTGAACGCGAGCTTCGAGCCGCTGTCTACGGTGACTCTGAACCGAGCCGTGGTCCTGGTGCTCCAGGACAAGGCGGTGGTCGAGCAGGCCCATCCCGAGCTGCGGATGCGCGGAGCCGATGTGGACATACCCGCGCCTCGGGTGATCAGGCTGTGCAGATATGTACGGGTGCCGTTCCGAAGACAAGCCCCGTGGTCACGGCGGGGGGTGCTGGTGCGGGACCGGCACCGGTGCGTGTACTGCGGGCGCCGGGCGACGACGGTGGACCATGTGGTGCCGCGGGCGCAGGGCGGGCAGGACACGTGGCTGAATACGGTGGCGGCGTGTGCGGAGGACAATCACCGCAAAGCGGACCGGACGCCGGAGGAGGCGGGGATGACGTTGTTGCGGGCGCCGTTCGAGCCGACGCCGGCCGATGCGATGCTCTTGGCTTTGCGGCAGGACGACTTGGACGGGCTTCCCGAGTGGCTCGCCAGGGATGCGGCCTGAGCGTCTGCCCGGTTCTGTCTGCTGGCGGGTGCGGGTTGACGTTGGGTTGATCGCGCAGTTCCCCGCGCCCCCGGAGGGGCGCGGGAGGAACCCTGCGTCGGAAAGTGGCCCTCAGTCGATGCTCGGCTTTTCGCGGCGTTCCGTCGCGGGGCCCTTGTTCTGGGCGGGGAGGGTGGCGCCGCTGTTGCCGCCGTTGCCGCCGCCGCCCAGGGGGCCGAAGTTGCCCATGGCGCCGGAGAGGCCCTTGAGGGCGTCGCCGATCTCGCTGGGGACGATCCAGAGCTTGTTGGCGTCGCCCTCGGCGATCTTCGGAAGCATCTGGAGGTACTGGTAGGACAGCAGCTTCTGGTCCGGGTCGCCGGCGTGGATCGCCTCGAAGACCGTGCGCACGGCCTGGGCCTCGCCCTCGGCGCGCAGCGCGGCGGCCTTGGCCTCGCCCTCGGCGCGCAGGATCTGGGACTGCTTCTCGCCCTCGGCCGTGAGGATCGCGGCCTGCCGGGTGCCCTCCGCGGTGAGGATCGCGGCGCGCTTGTCACGGTCGGCGCGCATCTGCTTCTCCATCGAGTCCTGGATGGAGGTGGGCGGCTCGATGGCCTTCAGTTCCACGCGGTTGACGCGGATGCCCCACTTGCCCGTGGCCTCGTCCAGGACGCCGCGCAGGGCGGCGTTGATCTCCTCGCGGGAGGTCAGGGTGCGCTCCAGGTCCATGCCGCCGATGATGTTGCGCAGCGTGGTGACGGTGAGCTGCTCGATCGCCTGGATGTAGCTGGCTACCTCGTAGGTGGCCGCGCGGGCGTCGGTCACCTGGTAGTAGATGACGGTGTCGATGTTGACGACCAGGTTGTCCTGGGTGATCACCGGCTGGGGCGGGAACGGTACGACCTGTTCGCGCAGGTCGATGCGGTTGCGGATGGTGTCTATGAACGGGACGACGATGTTCAGGCCCGCGTTCAGGGTCCGCGTGTAGCGGCCGAAGCGCTCGACGATGGCCGCGCTGGCCTGTGGGATGACCTGGATGGTCTTGATCAGGGCGATGAAGACCAACACCACCAGAATGATCAGGACGATGATGACCGGTTCCATCGTGTTCCCCGTACCCCTCTCCGCCTGTTCAAAGGATCTTGCCCGTCGAGTCTGACAGACTCCGGCCCAACTCGGGGGCAGGATGGCTCAGATGACGATCGCGGTGGCTCCTTCGATGTCCACGACGTCCACCTCCTGGCCCGCCTCGTAGGCCCGGTCGGTGTCCAGGGCGCGGGCCGACCAGATCTCCCCGGCGAGCTTGACGCGGCCGCCGGAACCGTCGACCCGTTCGAGTACGACGGCCTGCTTGCCCTTCAACGCCTCGACGCCGCTGGCGAACTGCGGGCGCTGCCTGCTGTGCCGGTTCGCGATGGGCCGTACGACGGCGATGAGCGCGACGGAGACGACGAGGAACGCGATCACCTGGACGACGACGCCGAAGCCGAGGGCCGCAACGACCGCGGCCGCGACGGCTCCCACCGCGAACATGCCGAACTCGGGCATGGCGGTGACGACGAGCGGGATTCCGAGCGCGGCCGCGCCGACGAGCCACCACACCCATGCGTCGATGTCGTTCACGTGGTCATCGTAGGGCCACGATCGGGCGGCGGACAGGGCGCGTTGAGGGACCCGGCGGGTTTGCGCGGGGGGCCGGGCGGGGGTGGGGCGGCGGCCGGCCGGGGCCGCCGGGTCAGGACAGCGGCAGGCCGTGGGCCGTCCAGCGGTCGCCGACCTGCTCGACCACGAGCGGGAGGCCGAAGCAGCGGGAGAGGTTGCGGGAGGTCAGCTCCAGCTCGATCGGGCCGGCGGTGAGGACCTTGCCCTGACGGATCATCAGGACGTGGGAGAAGCCGGGGGCGATCTCCTCGACGTGGTGGGTGACCATGATCATCGAGGGGGCGATGGGATCGCGGGCGAGCCGGCCGAGGCGGCGGACCAGGTCCTCGCGGCCGCCGAGGTCGAGGCCGGCGGCGGGCTCGTCAAGGAGCAGCAGCTCGGGGTCGCTCATCAGGGCGCGGGCGATGAGGGTGCGCTTGCGCTCGCCCTCGGAGAGGGTGCCGAAGCGGCGGTCGAGGTAGTCGCTCATGCCGAGGCGGTCGAGGAAGGCGCGGGCGCGCTGCTCGTCCACGTCCTCGTACTCCTCCTTCCAGGCGGCGGTCATGCCGTAGGCGGCGGTGAGGACCGTCTGGAGGACCGTCTGGCGCTTGGGGAGCTTCTCGGCGAGGGCGATGCCGGCCACGCCGACGCGGGGGCGCAGCTCGAAGACGTCGGTGCCGGGCTTGCCCAGGGTCTCGCCGAGGATGGTGACGGAGCCCTTGGTGGGGTACAGGTAGCTGGAGGCGACGTTCAGGAGGGTGGTCTTGCCGGCGCCGTTGGGGCCGAGGATGACCCAGCGTTCGCCCTCCTTCACCGACCAGGAGACCTGGTCCACCAGAGCCCGGCCCTCGCGGACCACGGATACGTCCTGAAGCTCCAGAACATCGCTCATGAGCGCGTTGTCTCCCCTTGCAGTGTGGCCGGTCTCGGCTGTCGCGTACGCCTGTGGCGCGGTCCGCCGCGCCGGTGGGCACGGCCCCTATGAAATCTACGCCACCAGTGCGCCGGTCCATTCCATCGGTCCGGTCCTTAGGGTGGGGGCATGCTCACGGAACCGCGTTCAGGACGCCTTGCCGCATGGGGAAATGCCCTTTTGGCCGGACTTGTCTCTCCGGATGACGCAGCGCTCGCCATTGTGGGTGAGGACACGGTCCACCGGGTGGCGGGGCTGCCCGGCGAGGCCGCGCCGGTGGGTCTCACGCTCGCGCTGGGGCGGCTGCGGACGCTGGGCGCGACGGGGCTGCGGGTGGCGCTGCCGGCGCCCGGTCATCCGCTGGGGCTGAGCGGACCGCCGGAGTTCAACGCGCGGGCGCTGGAGGCGCAGGAGGCGGCGGTCTGCTTCGGCACCGCGTTCGGGCTGGTGCCGGAGGTCTACGAGGCCGGGCCCGCGGGTGATGTGCATGTCGAGGTGGTCTGGCACGCCCTGCCGGTCCGCGAGGCGCCGCCCGCGGACGTGCCGTCCCTGGGCGAGGCGGAGCGTGAGCTGGCGGAGGCCCTGCGCGACGCGACGGCGATGCTCGCCCGGCTCGACGTGGCCGCCTCCGGTCCGGTGGCCGAGGCGGCGATCGACGCGTACCGGGCGCGGGCGGAGGCCGGCCGCGAGGTGCTGGCGCCTGGCTATCCGCCCCGCGCGGCCCGCGTGCTGGAGCTGGCGCAGCGGATCGCCCTGCTGATCTCCCTCGCGCACGACCATGGCCACGGTGCCGCGGTGACCGCCTCGGAGATGGCGGCGCGCACCGAGGCGCTGCGCCCGGTGGAGCGGACGGCCCGGCGGGCGCAGGTGGCGGCGTACAACTCGATGGTGGAGGAGCGGGAGCGGGGGGCGCGCTGACCTGCGGGGCCGGGCGGCGAGCCAGGGGCCCGGCGGCGAGGCAGGGCGCGGACAACTGAGGGCGCTGATCGGCGGGGCCCGGCGGAGGGACGGGAGCGCGGGCAATGGGACGGGCCCCCCGGTGGTTCCGGGGGGCCCGAGCCGCGATCGGGATGCCTCAGTGGTTGAGGCCGGTGTTGCCGAAGGCCGGGTTCAGCACGCCGATGACGTCGACGCTGTCGCCGGTCACGTTCACCGGGACGTGGACCGGCGCCTGGATGGCGTTGCCCGAGACGACGCCCGGGGAGTTCACGGCCGCGCCGCCCGCCTCGCTCTGGGCGGAGGCCAGGCCGGCACCGGCGGCCAGCAGGCCACCGGCCACCATCGTCACGGCCGCTGCCTTCTTCAGGTTCTTCACTTTCAAACCCCTCTTGGACGTTCACCACGGCGGTTCTCCGTGGCACGCACTGGAGAACGGCGGAGATCGCCGGGGGATGCGCCATCCGGGTGACATTCCCACGACGGTATGAATCTCAGTCCGCAACGGGGCGTCTGGGGGGAACCGGGGTTCGGCGTCCGTACGGGCGTTTCAGCCGGCCACTCCGTGCCGTACGGCCCACAGCGCGGCCTGTGTGCGGTCGGCGAGGTCGAGCTTCATCAGGATGTTGGAGACGTGCGTCTTGACGGTCTTCTCCGACAGGACCAGCGCACGGGCGATCTCCCGGTTGGAGCGGCCGTCCGCGATCAGGCCGAGCACCTCGCGCTCCCGTTCGGTGAGCGAATTGCCCCGGCCCTGACCGGAGTTGGCCTCCTCCTGGGACAGCAGCGCGCCCGCCACCTCGGGCTGGAGCAGGATGTGCCCGGCGTGCACGGAGCGGATGGCGCCGGCCAGGGCGTCGGGGTCCACGTCCTTGTAGACGTATCCGGCGGCGCCCGCGCGCAGGGCCGGTACGACCGTGCGCTGCTCGGTGAAGCTGGTGACGATCAGCACCCGCGCGGGGTTGCCGAGTTCGCGCAGTCTGCGCAGGGCGTCGATGCCGTCCATGCCCGGCATCTTGACGTCCATGAGGACGACGTCCGGCCGCAGTTCCTCGGCGCGGGCCACTCCCTCCGCGCCGTCGGCGGCCTCGCCGACGACGGCTATGTCCTCCTGCACCTCCAGGAAGGTGCGCAGGCCCCGGCGGACGACCTGGTGGTCGTCGACGAGCAGCACCTTGATGGGCTCAGCCACCGGGAACCTCCATCTCGATCGTGGTGCCCTTGCCGGGCGCCGATTCCACGGTCAGGGTGCCGCCGACCCCGCTGGCCCGGTCCCGCATCGAGACCAGTCCGAGGTGCCGCCCGGCGCGGCCCACCGCGGCCGGGTCGAAGCCGCCGCCGTCGTCGCTGACCCGCAGCACCGCTCCGGGGCCGCGCCGCTCCACGCGCACGTCGACGTGGTCCGCGTCCGCGTGGCGCAGCGCGTTGTGCAGGGCCTCCTGGGCGACCCGGAGCACGGCCTCCTCCTGGGCGGCGGGCAGTGCGCGGTAGCCGGTGCCGGTGAAGGTGACGCGGGCGGTGTGGGCGCGGTCGAGGACCTGGATCTGGGTGCGCAGGGTGGCGATCAGTCCGTCCTCGTCCAGCGCGGCGGGCCGCAACTCCACGACGGCGGCGCGCAGTTCGTCGGCGGCCTCGGCGGCGAGCGCGGCGACCTGGTGGAGTTCGTCCTTGGCACGGGCCGGGTCGCGGTCGACGAGGGCGGCGGCGGCCTGGGCGGTCAGGCGCAGCGAGAACAGCTTCTGGCTGACCGCGTCGTGGAGTTCATGGGCGAGGCGGGAGCGCTCCTCGGCGATGGTGAGTTCGCGGCTGCGCTCGTAGAGGCGGGCGTTGGTGAGGGCGATCGCGGCGTGCTGGGCGAGGAGGGCGAGCAGCTCCTCATCCTCCTGGGTGAAGCCGCAACTGCCTTCTTCTCTGACGCAGTTCTTGTTCGCGAGGAACAGCGCACCGATGGTCTCGTCGCCGTCGCGGATGGGCAGCCCGAGGAAGTCGACGAGGTCGGGGTGGGCGTCCGGCCAGCCCTCGAAGCGGGGGTCCTTGCGCACATCGGCGAGGCGTACGGGGCGGGCCTCGTGCAGCATCGCGGCGAGGATGCCGTGCTGGCGGGGCAGCGGGCCGATCGCCTTCCACTGGGCGTCGCTGACGCCGTCCACCACGAACTGTGCGAAGCCGCCGTGGTCGTCGGGGACGCCGAGGGCGGCGTACTGCGCGTCGAGGAGTTCGCGGGCGGAGGCGACGATCGTCTTCAGGACGTCGCGCATCTCCAGATGCCTGCTCATGGCCAGCAACGCGGAACTCACCGCGGCGAGGCCGGACCGGGGGCGGTGGCTCATGTCCTCACGGTACCGGCGGGGTGTGACAGCGCGGATCGGGCCGCCGGCGGCCCGGCACCGTCCGCTGGTCCTTGAGGCCTCTCTTTCGGATCTTGTCTGGGTCGCGGGGTCTGGCACGCACATCTGCGGCGTTGTCGTCACTCGCCGACGCTCCGCGTCGACTCACTCCTCCGCCTTGCATCTGCACGCACCAGACCCCGCTCGGGTCAGTTCCGAGGGGGCGGTGCGCGAGGAAGGGGACGGTAGTCATGCCGGTAGGGATCATCACGGGTGCCTCGAAGGGGCTGGGGCGGGCGCTCGCCGAGGCGCTGGCCGGGCGCGGCTGGGACCTGGTGCTGGACGCGCGGGGCGAGGAGGCGCTGGCCGGTGCAGCGGCGGCGGTCGGCCGGTACGGCGGCCGGGTGTCGGCGCTGCCCGGAGATGTCACGGACGCCGGGCACCGGGCCGCGCTGGTGGCCGCCGCCCGGACGCTGGGCGGTCTCGATCTGCTGGTGAGCAACGCGAGCGCGCTCGGCGCGGAGCCGCTGGTACGGCTGGCCGGGCTGCCCCTCGACGGGCTGCGGCGGGCCCTGGAGGTGAACGTCACCGCCGCGCTGGGCCTCGTACAGGAGGCGCTGCCGCTGCTGCGGGCGTCGGCCGCGGGCACGGTGATCGCGGTCAGCTCGGACGCGGCGGTGGAGGCGTACCGGACCTGGGGCGGGTACGGCGCCTCGAAGGCTGCCCTGGACCAGCTGGCGGCGGTGCTCGCCGTGGAGGAGCCGGGGCTGCGGGTGTGGGCGGTGGATCCCGGTGAGATGGCGACCGACCTGTACGCGGCGGCCGTACCGGACGACTCGGACGCGCGGCCGGCGCCCGGCACGGTCGTACCGGCGTTCCTGCGGCTGCTGGACGAGCGGCCGGCGAGCGGGCGGTACGCGGCGGGGGCCCTCGGGGCGGGCCGGTGACCACGGTGGTGCGGGTACCGGAGGAGCGGTCGGCGCGGGTGCCGGCCGAGCAGCGGGGTCCGGGGCGGGCACGGGACGACGTACGGCTCCTCGTGTCCCACGGCACGCGGGTGGCGCACCACGCGTTCCGCGAGCTGCCGGGGGTGCTGCGGGCCGGGGACCTGCTGGTGGTGAACACCTCACCGACCCTGGCCGCGGCGGTGGACGGCCGGATCGGGGGCGCGCCCGTGGTGGTGCACTTCTCGACGCGCGGCGACGACGGCCGCTGGGCGGTGGAACTGCGCGAGCCGGACGGCCGGGGCACCACACGCGCGCGGGCGGGTACACGCGCGGGAACGGTGGTGGGGCTGGCGGACGGTATGCGGTTGGTGTTGGAGGAGCCGGTGGGCGGACGGGCTCCGCTGGACGGGCCGACCCCGGTGGAGGAGCCGACGCCGGTGGGCGGGCAGCGGCGGCCGGTGGAGGAGCCGGCCCCGGTGGGCGAGCCGGCCCCGGTGGGCGGGCGGCGGCGGCCGGTGGGCGGACGGGCTCCGGTGGAGGAGCCGACGCCGGTGGAGGAGCCGACCCCGGTGGGCGGGCAGCGGCGGCCGGTGGGCGGACGGGCTCCGGTGGAGGAGCCGACGCCGGTGGGTGGACGTGGGGAGCGGTTGTGGTGGGCGCGGGTGGAGGGTGGGCCGGTGCTGGGGCTGCTGCGGGGGCACGGGCGGCCGATCCGCTACTCCTATACGACGCGCGATCAGCCGCGGTCGGCGTACCAGACCCTGTTCTCCCTGCCCTCCCCCGACGGGGCGGGGAGCGCGGAGATGCCGAGCGCGGGGCGGCCCTTCACCGAGCGGGTGGTGGCGGAGCTGGTGCGCAGGGGGGTGGGGTTCGCGCGGATCACCCTGCATACGGGGGTGGCGTCGGCTCAGGCGCACGAGCCGCCGTACCCGGAGTGGTTCGCGGTGCCGGAGGCGTCGGCGCGGCTGATCAACGCGACGGCGGCCGGGGCGGGCCGGGTGATCGCGGTGGGGACGACGGCCGTACGGGCGGTGGAGTCGGCCGCGGGGGCGGACGGCGTGGTGCGGGCGTGCGAGGGGTGGACGGATCTGGTGGTCACGCCGGAGCGCGGGGTGCGGGTGGTGGACGGGCTGGTGACCGGGCTGCACGAGCCGGATGCCTCGCATCTGCTGATGCTGCGGGCGGTCGCCGGGCGGGCCGCGGTCGACCGTGCGTACGAGGAGGCCCTGCGCGGGCTCTACCTGTGGCACGAGTTCGGGGACGTCCATCTCCTCCTGAGGGAGGAGACTCCGCGCTGAACCTCACAGCATGCGTTGCGAAGGCAACTCCCCGTGAGGTTGATCTGTCTTCCCTGTGAGCCCGCACATAGGGCCTACATCACGTACGAACGGACATAGGAGATATACCCCCTGCTGCGAACGGGACAGATGGTCCAATCTGTCCCGTTTTGCCCTTCCCTGATCCACTACCCGGCTTCGTACGTCACACCTTTGCCAGGGCATTTTGCGGCCGCTAAGAATTGCTCCCGTCGCTCAGCGCCGTGGGTTTCCGCCCGCGGCTTCTGTGCGGGAGGAACCGATCCCCCGGCGGACGCAGGAGCGACCTCCGCGCTAACGAAGAGGTCCAACGCCATGCCCAAGAACATCCTCAGTCGTGCTCGAAATCGTGCCCTGACCAAGCAGCACAAGATCGCCGTCGCCGGTGTCGCCGCTCTCGGCACCGCCGCCATCGCCCTGTCGGCCGTCCCCGGCAACGCGGACACCGTCACCACCGGTTCCCCGGCCACCGCCGCGCAGGTCGCGAAGGTCGCCACCCAGGACGCCACGCTGCCCGACGTCAAGGGCTCGGTCACCGACCCCGCCGCCGCCCAGAGCGTCAAGCTCGACGCCATCGCCGCGCAGCAGAAGGCCGACCAGGCCGCCGCCAAGCAGCGCAGCGAGGCCGCCGCGAAGAAGGCCGCCGCCGACGCCGCCGCCAAGAAGGCCGCGCGGGAGCGTGCCGCCAAGCAGGCCGCCAACCGTTCCGTGCAGCGCCCGCAGATGCAGACCGTCGCCGCGAAGACCTACGCGAACAACCTCGACGGCTGGATCCGACAGTCCCTGGACATCATGCGCGCCAAGGGCATTCCGGGCAGCTACAACGGCCTGTACCGCAACATCATGCGTGAGTCCTCGGGCAACCCGATGGCCATCAACAACTGGGACATCAACGCGATCAACGGCATCCCGTCCAAGGGCCTGCTCCAGGTGATCCAGCCCACCTTCAACGCGTACCACGTGCCCGGTACCTCGTGGAACATCTACGACCCGGTCGCCAACATCACCGCCGCCTGCAACTACGCTGCCCACCGCTATGGCTCGATGGACAACGTCAACAGCGCGTACTGAGGTCGGCGCGGACCTCTGACAGACGCCGAAGGGCGGCACCCCACCACGGGGTGCCGCCCTTCGTGACGTACCGGGAACGCTACTTGCGCATGACCTCCGGCTCGTGCCGGCGCAGGAAGCGGGACACGAGGAAGCCGCAGACCGCGCCCAGCGCGAGCAACGCGATCATGTCCAGGGTCCAGGCCCCGGCCGTGTGGTTCCACAGCGGGTCGGTGCTGCCCGGATCGTCGCCGTTGGGGGCGATGTTGTTCAGGTCCAACGTGGTGCCGGCCGCGCCCACCGCCCAGCGCGAGGGCATCAGGTACGAGAGCTCGTTGACGCCGAGCGTGCCGTGCAGGGTGAACAGGCAGCCGGTGAAGACGACCTGGACGATCGCGAACATCACCAGCAGCGGCATGGTCTTCTCGGCGGTCTTCACCAGCGAGGAGATCACCAGGCCGACCATCATCGAGGTGAAGCCCAGCGCCATGATCGGCAGGCACAGCTCGAACAGGGTCGAACCGCCGAGGATCACGCCCTGGTCCGGGATCGTGCGGGGCGAGAAGCCGATCAGGCCGACCAGCAGGCCCTGGAGCACGGTGACGGCGCCGAGCACGACCACCTTGGACATCAGGTAGGCCGACCGGGACAGGCCGGTCGCCCGCTCCCGCTCGTAGATCACCCGTTCCTTGATCAGCTCGCGCACAGAGTTCGCGGCGCCGGCGAAGCAGGCGCCCACCGCGAGGATCAGCAGCACGGTGGTGGCGGTGCCGTTGGGCACGTGCAGGCCGGTGCGCGGATCCACCGCCGGGTTGACCAGCAGACCCCGGTCGGGCTTCATCAGCAGGCTGACCGAGCCGAGGACCGCCGGCAGGATCACCGTCAGCGCGAGGAAGCCCTTGTCGGAGACGATGACCGACACATAGCGCCGGATCAGGGTCAGCAGCTGGGAGCCCCACGCCTGCGGCTTGGGCGGCTTGATCGCCGCGGGCGGTGGCATGTACGCCGCCTGCTGCGGGGCGACGGTGTCGAAGTCCGCGGCGTACAGCTGGTAGTGCTGCGAGCCCTTCCAGCGGCCCGCCCAGTCGTAGTCGCGGTAGTTCTCGAAGGCGGAGAAGACGTCGGCCCAGCTGTCGTAGCCGAAGAAGTTCAGCGCCTCCTCCGGCGGGCCGAAGTAGGCCACCGCGCCGCCCGGCGCCATCACCAGCAGCTTGTCGCACAGCGCCAGCTCGGCCACCGAGTGGGTGACGACGAGCACGGTGCGGCCGTCGTCGGCCAGGCCGCGCAGCAGCTGCATGACATCGCGGTCCATGCCGGGGTCGAGGCCGGAGGTCGGCTCGTCCAGGAAGATCAGCGACGGCTTGGTCAGCAGCTCCAGGGCCACCGAGACACGCTTGCGCTGACCGCCGGACAGGGACGTGACTTTCTTGTCCTTGTGGATGTCCAGCTTCAGCTCGCGCAGCACCTCGTCGATGCGGGCGTCGCGCTCCTGGGCGGTGGTGTCGGCGGGGAAGCGCAGCTTGGCCGCGTACTTCAGGGCCTTCTTGACGCTGAGTTCCTTGTGCAGGATGTCGTCCTGCGGGACCAGGCCGATGCGCTGGCGCAGCTCCGCGAACTGCTTGTACAGGTTGCGGTTGTCGTACAGCACCTCGCCCTGGTTGGCGGGCCGGTAGCCGGTGAGCGCCTTCAGCAGGGTGGACTTGCCGGAGCCCGAGGGGCCGATGACCGCGATCAGGGACTTCTCCGGGACGCCGAAGGAGACGTCCTTGAGGATCTGCTTGCCGCCGTCGACGGTGACGGTCAGATGGCGCGCGGAGAAGGAGACCTCACCGGTGTCGACGAACTCCTCGAGCCGGTCGCCGACGATACGGAAGGTGGAGTGGCCGACGCCGACGATGTCGGCCGGGCCGAGCTGCACCGAGCCGCCCTTGGGCACCGGGTGGCCGTTGACGTACGTGCCGTTGTGCGAGCCGAGGTCGCGGATCTCGAAGCGGCCGTCGGGTGTCGAGTGGAACTCGGCGTGGTGGCGCGAGACCTGGAGGTCGGAGACGACCAGCTCGTTCTCCAGGGCGCGGCCGATGCGCATGACGCGGCCGAGGGAGAACTGGTGGAACGTCGTCGGGCTGCGGTCCCCGTGCGCGGGCGCCCCCGGCCCGGCCTGCTGCGCGAAGGCACCGGACTGCGCGTCCTTCTGCTGCGGGAAGCCCGCCTGCTGGGCAGGCTGCTGAGCTGCCTGCTGAGCTGCCTGTTGAGCCGGCTGCTGGGCCGGCTGTGCCTGCGCCCAGCCGGGTTGCGGGGCGGGTGCCTGCTGGGGGGCCGCCTGCTGGGCCCATCCCGCGGGGGCCGCCGCGTACGGCGCCCGCTGTGCCTGTTGCGCCTGCTGCGCCTGACCGACGGCGGCACCGGTGAGATCCAGCCGCGGTCCGTCCGTCGCGTTGCCGAGGTGCAGCGACGTCCCCGGACCTATCTCCGTCCGCTGGATCCGCTGACCCTGGAGGTAGGTGCCGTTGGTGCTGCCGTGGTCCTCGATGACCCAACCGCGGCCGTCGAAGCTGACCGTGGCGTGCCGCCAGGAGACCCTGGCGTCGTCGAACACGATGTCACCCTGCGGATCTCTGCCGAGGGTGTAAGGCCTGGACGGGTCGAGCGTCCAGGTACGTCCGTTTGTTTCCAGTACGAGTTCCGGCACTCCATGCCCCACTGAGTTGTCCCCCGAATTTCCCCCGTCGCAGGGAGTCTAGGGATGTCGAACATCGTGGGGAACTATTTCAGGCCCACCCCTCTGACCAAAACCCAGGCCTTGCGCGCATCGCCATCAGGCGCTCCAGCCGGACAACGGCAATTCAGACGAGGGGGATAAGTGGGGCCCACGGCGGGAGTTGGCGCCCGGCCGGTGCACTTGCGGCGGGGCGGGGGCGCAAGGGGCGGCGGGGGTACGGCGGTTCACGCACGGGCAGGGCAGCGGGCGGCGGGGTTGTACGGGAGGAGGCGGGGCTGTACGGGAGGAGGGGGAAGGGGCGGGTTGGCCGGAGAGGGCGGTGACGGTGCCGTGGGGGTGACGGTGGGAGGGGGCCGGGCGGGGGTCCAGGCGACGGGCCGGCACGGATCCCTCTCGGGGGATGCCCGAGGACGGACGCGACGGACGCGGGCCGCCGACGCCTCCACGCCGCCGGCGGCACAGGCAGCGCGCCCCCGGTGCGGGCCGGAACAGGTCACGGCGCGGTGTCCCCGGTCGCGGCGGTGATGACCTCGGGGGAAGCTGTTGGCAAGATCCTTGATGCCGGGACGCCACCCATTGTTCCGTGTCCGTCAGGCGGACCTCGGCGGCGCACGGCACTGGGTGCCGGATACGGTGGTGAGACCATGACTGCTGCGCAGACCCCCGAGGTCCCCACTCTCCTCGTCAAGATCTTCGGCAAGGACCGGCCGGGCATCACGGCCGGACTCTTCGACACCCTCGCCGCGTACTCCGTCGACGTGGTCGACATCGAGCAGGTCGTCACGCGGGGACGCCTGGTGCTGTGCGCGCTGGTGAGCCAGCCGCCGGCCGGCATCGAGGGTGATCTGCGGGCCACCGTGCACAGCTGGGCCGAGTCGATGAAGATGCAGGCGGAGATCATCTCGGGCCACGGCGACAACCGTCCGCGCGGCCTCGGGCGCTCCCTGGTGACCGTCCTCGGCCATCCGCTCACCGCCGAGTCGACGGCCGCCATCGCCGCCCGCATCGCGAAGGCCGGCGGCAACATCGACCGTATCTTCCGGCTCGCCAAGTACCCGGTGACCGCGGTGGAGTTCGCGGTCTCCGGTGTGGAGACCGAGCCCCTGCGCACCGCGCTCGCCTCGGACGCCGGGGCGCTCGGTGTGGACATCGCGGTCGTCTCCGCGGGCCTGCACCGGCGCGCGCAGCGTCTCGTGGTCATGGACGTGGACTCCACCCTCATCCAGGACGAGGTGATCGAGCTCTTCGCCGCCCACGCCGGCTGCGAGGACAAGGTCGCCGAGGTGACCGCCGCGGCGATGCGCGGCGAGCTGGACTTCGAGCAGTCGCTGCACGCCCGTGTCGCCCTGCTGGCCGGCCTCGACGCCTCCGTGGTCGAGAAGGTGCGCAACGAGATCCGGCTGACCCCCGGCGCCCGCACCCTGATCCGCACCCTGAAGCGGCTCGGCTACCAGGTCGGCGTGGTCTCCGGCGGCTTCACCCAGGTCACCGACGACCTCAAGGAACGCCTCGGCCTCGACTTCGCCCAGGCCAACACGCTGGAGATCGTCGACGGCAGGCTGACCGGCCGGGTCACCGGCGAGATCGTGGACCGCGCGGGCAAGGCGCGGCTGCTGCGCCGGTTCGCCGCGGAGGCCGGGGTGCCGCTGGTGCAGACGGTGGCGATCGGTGACGGCGCCAACGACCTCGACATGCTGAACGCGGCCGGTCTCGGCGTCGCCTTCAACGCCAAGCCCGTGGTGCGCGAGGCCGCGCACACGGCCGTGAACTTCCCCTTCCTCGACACGGTCCTCTACCTCCTCGGCATCACCCGCGAAGAGGTCGAGGCGGCCGACACCCACGACGAGGGCTGAGGCGGCCTCCTGCGGGAGTGACGCTGTGGGAGTGCGCTGCGGGAGTGACGGCTGACGGCACACGGCTAAGGAGCGGCCGCCCGCTTCCCGGAGGTGGCCAGGCCCGGCTGGCTCGCGGCGCCGGGCCCGCGCCGTGTCCGGGCCTTCGCCGTGTCTGGGCCTTCGCCGTGTCTGGGCGGTGCGCCGTATCCGGGCCGGCGCCCGTGACCAGGTCGATGCCCGTGACCGAGCCGGTGCCCGTGACCGAGCCGCGTACCCGTGAACCGAGCCGGGTCCCGGTGTCACCTCACTCCGAGGGCGCCCAGTAATCCGTCAGTGTGGCCACGCCCGGCTCCAGGCCCTTCCACGAGCCCTCGAAGGAGAGCACGGCGAAGGCGGCGGCCGGGAAGCCGCGGCGGGTCATCCGCTCACGGGCGTCCCCGTCGGTCGAGCCGGCCAGGATCTCGGCGAGGCCGTGAACGCCGGGGTTGTGGCCGATCAGGATCAGGTTGCCCACGTCGTCCGGCACCTCGTTCAAGAGCGCGATCAGCTGACCCGGTGAGGCTTCGTAGACCCGCTCCTCGTAAACGGTCTTCGGCCGGTGGTCCAGTTCGTGCACGGCGAGCTTCCAGGTCTCGCGGGTGCGGGTCGCGGTGGAGCACAGGGCCAGGTCGAAGGCGAGGCCGGAGTCGCTCAGTCTGCGCCCGGCGACGGCCGCGTCCATGCGGCCCCGCTCGGCGAGCGGGCGCTCATGGTCGGAGACCTGGGGCCAGTCGGCTTTCGCATGCCGGAAAACGGCGATCCTGCGGGGTTCTGCGACGCTCATGCGTCCCAGCTTCGCATGAAACAGGCCACGGGGCGCAGGGAGTTGACATGCGAATTCACCATGCGAGGCGGCTCCTGGTCAGTGCCTGAGCAGTTGCTGTGCGCGCTCGACGAGGTGGGCTATCGCCGGGTCCGCGCTCGCCGCGTGCGCGTCCGAGGGTTTCAGTATCAGCAGGAACAGGGTGCCGAAGGCGAGCACGGGCAGCGCGAGGGCCCACCAGGGCAGCCGCATGTCGACGCCGCCCGTGGTCGCCGGGTGGGTCCGGAAGTGGGTGCGGGCGGGCATGGTCGCCTCCGTGGTCCTCGAGCGTTCGTGTGACCGCCCCCTGCGGTCACCACTCGAAGGTACGGAATCCGCGCCCGCCAACCCATCCGGTTTTCCACCCAGTTACCCCTGAGCCTTACCCCCTAGGGGACAGGGGGGCCAGCACCACCATCCACCGGAAACGCCTGGTGGCGGGGGCCGACCGGGCGCGTCACGGGCGCGCGGCGCGCGGGGTCGCGGGTGGGCGGCCTCACCGGGCGCGGCGTCACGCGTGCAGCGTCACCGGTGCGCGGCGTCGCTGGTGCGCAGCGGGCGATGCCACGGGCGCACGACGGGCGGCGTCGCGCGGCGAGGGATGCCCCGCGGCGGGCGACGGACGAGGCCACGCGGCGACGGGCGTCACGCGACGGGCGACGCCACCACCGCGCTGCGGGCGACGTCACGCGACGGCCGCGTCAGCGGCTCGCGGCGCGTCGCGTCGCGTCACGGCGAGACGATGGTCGCGACGATGGCGATGATGATGAAGATCGCGAAGAAGGAGCCGAAGACAAGCAGCATCTTCTTCTGGCCGTTTCGCGGATTCGGGTCGAGCACAGGCTGCATGCGCCCAGTCTCGCACCCCTCCCCCGGCGGCCGTGCGCGGGGGTCAGCGCGCCGCGGCCTCGTCCTCCACCGTGCGGTCGCGGCCCGCCAGGAAGCCCACCGCGATCTGAGGCACCATGAGGCCCGCCATCAGGGCGATCGGCAGCCCCCAGCCGCCGCTGTGCTGGTAGAGCACGCCGACCAGCAGCGGGCCGGGGATGGAGATCAGATACCCGGTGCTCTGCGCGAACGCCGACAGCTGGGCCACGCCGGGACCGCTGCGGGCACGCATGCCGACCATCGTCAGGGCGAGCGGGAAGGCGCAGTTCGCGATGCCGAGCAGCAGCGCCCAGGCCCAGGCTCCGGCGGCCGGGGCGAGGTACAGGCCGGCGTATCCGGCGAGCCCGCACAGGCCCAGGGCCAGCACGATCGGGCCCTGGTGAGGCAGCCGGGCGGCGATCCGCGGGATGACGAAGGCCAGCGGCACGCCCATCACCATCGTGACGGCGAGCAGCAGACCCGCGGTGCCGGCGGACACGCCCGCGTCCCGGAAGATCTGCGGCATCCAGCCCATGGTGATGTAGGCGGCGGTGGCCTGGAGGCCGAAGAAGACGGCGAGCGCCCAGGCGGTACGGCTGCGGGTGATCCGCAGCGGGGGCCCTGCCTCGGCGGCCCGCGCGGTCACCGGCGCCGCTGCCGACGTCGACACCGGCGTCGACACCGACGCCGACGTCGACACCGCCTCCGCGCCCCGCGCCGAACCGGACGCCCCCGCGGAAACCTCAGAAGCCTCAGACGCCGCGGAAGCCGCAGAAGCACCCTTCCCCCGCCCGGAGCCACCCCGGCCCGCCCGGCCTTCTCGGCCTTCCCCGCCCGCTCGGCCGTCCCGCACCAGCGGCACCCACGGCACCACCGCCACCGCCGCGAGCACCGCCCACACCGCGAGCCCCGGCTTCCAGTTCCCGCCCATGGCGTGGGTCAGCGGGACCGTCACCGCGGCCGGCAGGGCGGTGCCGAGCGCGAGGACCATCGAGTACAGGCCGGTCATGGAGCCGACCCGGTCGGGGAACCAGCGCTTGACGATGACCGGCATCAGCACGTTGCTGACGGCGATGCCCATCAGGGCGAGCGCGCTGGCGGCCAGGAACCCGGCGGTGCCGCCGACGTACGGCCGTAGCAGCAGGCCCGCGCAGATCGCGGCCATGCCGGCGCACACCACGGCGGCCGGTCCGAAGCGGCGCGCCAGGCGGGGTGCCATCACGCCGAAGACGGCGAAGCACAGCGGGGGCACGGAGGTGAGCAGTCCGGCCACGCTGCCGCTCATGCCGAGCCCGTCGCGGACCTCCTCCAGGAGGGCGCCGAGGCTGGTGATGGCCGGGCGGAGGTTGACCGCGGACAGCACGATGCCGGCGACCACCAGGCGGGTCGCCCACGTGCGCGCGGGGCCCGTCTCCAGGGTCGTCTCGGGTAGGCCCGCCGTGGCGGACGTGTCGCGTTCGGTCGGTGACATCGCCGTACGGGTGTCCACTGTCCGGGTTTCCTCACTAGCCATGAGACCCATCATAGAATCATAGGATGATTCGTTGTCCATTCCTGGAGCTCCCGGAGCGTGCACGCCCCGGTCTGTCGTGCGAAGGTGTGCCATGCCTCTGAGCCACCCGCGCCGTTCGGCCCTCTCCGAGCAGGTGATCGCCGAACTGCGCAACCAGATCGCCACCGGCGAGTGGCCGGTCGGTTCCCGTATCCCCACCGAGCCCGAACTGGTCGAGCAGCTCGGCGTCGCCCGCAACACGGTCCGCGAGGCCGTGCGCGCGCTCGCCCACAACGGGCTGCTGGACATCCGGCAGGGCTCGGGCACCTATGTGGTGGCGACCAGCGAGCTGGCCGGCGTCATGCACCGCCGGTTCGCCGAAGCGGACCCCCGGCACATCGCCGAGCTGCGCTCCACGCTGGAGTCGGCCGCGGCCAAGCTCGCCGCCGAACGGCGCACCGAGAAGGACCTCAAGCAGCTGGACGCGCTGCTGCTGCGCCGCGAGGAGGCCTGGGAGAGCGGCGAGGCGGAGGCCTTCGTGGCCGCGGACGCCACCTTCCACCTGGCCGTGGTGGGCGCGTCCCACAACGAGGTCATGACGGCGGTGTACGCCGACCTGGGCGAGCTGCTGCGGGACGCGCTGCGCGCGGACGTGGGCGCCGAGCTGACGCCGGAGGCGCACATGGACCACACCCGCCTGGTGGACGCGATCCGTACGGGCGACACCGAGGCGGCGGCCAGGGAGGCGGCGGGCTACCCCTTCCAGTGCCGCCCCCTGGGACGGCCCGTCACCGGCTGACGGCCCCGTAGCGGCCGGCGGCCCGGTTCAGCGCACCTTCTGGTGGCTGATCCACGCCGAGCCGACCTCCTTCCAGCAGCGCCCGGTGAGCCGTACCGTCAGGGCGGGCTCGGCGTCCACCGGCGCGCTGTCAGTGTCGATGTCCCACCAGCGGGCGCACTCGATGTGCAGGCGTAGCCGGTCGGTGTCGGCATAGGGGTTGTGGCAGTACGCCACCACATGGGAGCCGTTCACCGCGGTCCGGCAGGCGGCCCCGAACAGGCT
Organism: Streptomyces sp. NPDC043952; assembly: GCF_056435325.1. Lineage (NCBI taxonomy): Bacteria > Bacillati > Actinomycetota > Actinomycetes > Kitasatosporales > Streptomycetaceae > Streptomyces > Streptomyces sp. NPDC043952. Next base: position 127,763 of record NZ_JBWKES010000019.1, on the reverse strand, counting down.
CGGCGCGGGCGGTCCCGCGCTCGCGCGCGCGTGGGGCGTCGCGTCGTACGGCAGGGCGAGTACGAGGGCGGCGGCGAGGGTCAGCGGGGCCAGGCAGCGGGACGAGCGCACAAGGGGGACCTCCTCGGCCGGGCTGCTAAGGGATGCGCCGGAGGAACGCGCGCGTCTTCAGGGTGCGCCGCGCGTGGGGCGGCCCGCCCGGCCGGTGAGCCGAACGGGTGAGGGCGCCGGGCACCACCGCGGGGCAGCACGGCGGACGGCGCCGGTACGGCGAGGCCCGCGCCCCCGTGTGCGGAGTGCGGGCCTCGCCGTGTTGGCGTGCGGCGGGTTTCAGCCGGGTGTGAGCGCTCAGGCGCCGATGGCGTGCAGACCGCCGTCCACGTGGATGATCTCGCCGGTGGTCTTCGGGAACCAGTCGCTGAGCAGGGCGACGACGCCCTTGCCGGCCGGCTCCGGGTCCTTCAGGTCCCACTCCAGCGGGGAGCGGCTGTCCCAGACGGCGGCCAGGTCGCTGAAGCCCGGAATGGACTTGGCGGCCATGGAGCCGATCGGGCCCGCGGAGATGAGGTTGCAGCGGATGTTCTGCTTGCCCAGGTCGCGCGCCATGTAGCGGTTGGTCGCCTCCAGGGCGGCCTTGGCCGGGCCCATCCAGTCGTACTGCGGCCAGGCGAACTGGGCGTCGAAGGTGAGGCCGACGACCGAGCCGCCGTTCTGCATCAGCGGCAGGCAGGCCATGGTGAGCGACTTCAGGGAGAACGCCGAGACGTGCATGGCGGTGGCCACGGACTCGAACGGCGTGTTCAGGAAGTTGCCGCCGAGCGCGTCCTGCGGGGCGAAGCCGATGGAGTGCACGACGCCGTCGAGGCCGCCCAGCTCCTCGCCGACCAGGTCGGCCAGGCGGGCCAGGTGCTCCTCGTTGGTCACGTCCAGCTCGATGACCTTCGCCGGCTTCGGCAGCTTCTTGGCGATGCGCTCGGTCAGGGTGGGCCGCGGGAAGGCGGTCAGGATGATCTCGGCACCCTGCTCCTGGGCCTGCTTCGCGGCGTGGAAGGCGATGGAGGACTCCATCAGCACACCGGTGATCAGGATGCGCTTGCCCTCGAGGATTCCACTCATGGTGATCAGTGACCCATTCCCAGTCCGCCGTCAACGGGGATGACGGCTCCAGTGATGTACGAGGCGTCGTCCGACGCGAGGAACCGGACCGCCGCGGCGATCTCCTCCGGCTGCGCGTAACGGCCGAGCGGCACCTGCGACATGATGCCCTGGCGCTGCTCGTCGCTGAGCACCTTGGTCATGTCGGTGTCGACGAAACCGGGTGCGACGACGTTGAAGGTGATGTTGCGCGAGCCCAGCTCACGGGCGAGCGAGCGCGCGAAGCCCACCAGGGCGGCCTTGGAGGCGGCGTAGTTCGCCTGCCCCGCCGAGCCGAGCAGGCCGACCACGGAGGAGATCAGGACGACGCGGCCCTTCTTGGCGCGCAGCATGCCGCGGTTGGCGCGCTTGACGACGCGGAAGGTGCCGGTGAGGTTGGTGTCGATGACCGAGGTGAAGTCCTCCTCGGACATGCGCATCAGGAGCTGGTCCTTGGTGATGCCGGCGTTGGCGACCAGCACCTCGACGGGACCGTGCCGGTCCTCGATCTCCTTGTAGGCCTGCTCCACCTGCTCGGGGTCGGTGATGTCGCACTTGACGGCCAGGAAGCCGGCCGGCGGCTCACCCGAGCGGTACGTGATCGCGACCTTGTCGCCGGCGTCGGCGAAAACGCGGGCGATGGCGAGGCCGATGCCCCGGTTTCCTCCGGTGACGAGAACCGAGCGGCTCAACGGATCACCCTTTCGATAGCGGTCTGCTAGAGGTCCGACAACCCGCCCGAACACCTGGATGACAGGCGGCTTCATCGAAAACCTATCGGTACGGCCGCGTCCGTGGGCATTCGGGCACCGACAGTGGCGCGGGACCGTCACTGTCGGGTCCCTACAGAACCGCGGGGCTCCGGTCCGGAAGGGGTGTGGTCCGCGGGGCCGCCCGCAGGCCATGATCGGAGCCCACAGGCCACGACAGCAGGGAGACCTCCGTGCCTCATTCCATCGACGAAGCCTTCACGGCGCTTCCGCTCAGGTCCCTCGCCGACGCCGCGCTCGCCCGCGCGCGGTCGCTCGGGGCGGAGCACGCGGACTTCCGGTTCGAGCGGGTGCGCAGCGCGGCACTGCGGCTGCGCGACGCCCGGCCCGCGGGGTCCTCGGACACCACCGACCTCGGGTACGCGGTCCGGGTCGTGCACGGCGGGACGTGGGGCTTCGCCTCCGGGGTCGATCTGACGCTGGACGCGGCGGCGCGGGTGGCCTCGCAGGCGGTGGCGATGGCGAAGCTGTCGGCGCAGGTGATCCGTGCCGCGGGGTCCGACGAGCGGGTGGAGCTGGCGGACGAGCCGGTGCACGCCGACAGGACGTGGGTGTCGTCGTACGAGATCGATCCGTTCACCGTGCCCGCCGAGGAGAAGGCGGCGCTGCTCGCGGACTGGAGCGCGCGGCTGCTGGCGGCGGACGGGGTGAGCCATGTGGACGCCTCGCTGCTCACCGTGCACGAGAACAAGTTCTACGCCGATACGGCGGGGACCGTCACGACCCAGCAGCGGGTGCGGCTGCATCCGGAGCTGACCGCGGTGTCGGTGGACGAGTCCAGCGGCGAGTTCGACTCCATGCGGACGCTGGCGCCGCCGGCCGGGCGCGGCTGGGAGTACCTGACCGGGACCGGCTGGGACTGGGACGACGAGCTGGCGCGGATCCCCGAGCTGCTGGCCGAGAAGATGCGGGCACCGAGCGTGGAGCCGGGCCTGTACGACCTGGTGGTCGACCCGTCCAACCTGTGGCTGACCATCCACGAGTCCATCGGGCACGCCACCGAGCTGGACCGGGCGCTCGGCTACGAGGCCGCGTACGCCGGCACCTCGTTCGCCACCTTCGACCAGCTGGGCAAGCTCAGGTACGGCTCCGAGCTGATGAACGTCACCGGCGACCGCACCGCCGAGCACGGCCTGGCCACCATCGGGTACGACGACGAGGGCGTCGAGGCGCAGTCCTGGGACCTGGTGAAGGACGGCACCCTGGTCGGCTACCAGCTGGACCGCAGGATCGCCCGGCTGACCGGGTTCGAGCGGTCCAACGGGTGCGCGTACGCCGACTCGCCCGCCCATGTGCCGGTGCAGCGCATGGCCAACGTGTCGCTGCTGCCGGACCCCGCGGGGATGTCCACCGAGGATCTGATCGGGGGCGTGGAGCGCGGCATCTACGTGGTCGGGGACCGCTCGTGGTCGATCGACATGCAGCGCTACAACTTCCAGTTCACCGGGCAGCGCTTCTTCCGGATCGAGAACGGGCGGCTCGCCGGGCAGCTCAAGGACGTCGCCTACCAGGCCACGACGACCGACTTCTGGGGTTCGATGGCGGCGGTCGGCGGGCCGGGGACGTACGTCCTGGGCGGCGCGTTCAACTGCGGCAAGGCCCAGCCGGGGCAGGTGGCCGCGGTCTCCCACGGTTGCCCCTCTGCCCTCTTCCGGGGCGTAAACATTCTCAACACCACACAGGAGGCGGGTCGATGAGCGCGCGTACGAACAAGCCGCACGAGATCGTCGAGCAGGCGCTCGCGCTGTCCCGGACGGACGGGTGTGTCGTCATCGCCGACGAGACCTCCACCGCCAACCTGCGCTGGGCGGGCAACGCGCTCACCACGAACGGGGTGACGCGGGGCCGGGGCCTCACGGTGATCGCGACCGTGGACGGGCGGCAGGGCACCGCCTCCGGGGTGGTGTCCCGGTCCGCGGTGACCGCGGACGAGCTGGAGCCGCTGGTGCGGGCCGCCGAGGAGGCCGCGCGCGGGGCGGGTCCGGCCGAGGACGCGCGGCCGCTGGTCGCGGGCGTGCCCGCGGCGCCCGACTTCACGGACGCGCCCGCCGAGACCTCCTCCGCGGTGTTCGCCGACTTCGCCCCGGCGCTCGGCGAGGCCTTCGCCCGCGCGCGGGCCGGCGGCCGGGAGCTGTACGGCTTCGCCAACCACGAGATGGTCTCGACCTACCTGGGCAGCTCCACCGGGCTGCGGCTGCGGCACGATCAGCCGACGGGCACGCTGGAGCTGAACGCCAAGTCGCCGGACCGCACCCGCTCCGCCTGGGCCGGGCGGGCCACGCGGGACTTCAAGGACGTCGACCCGGCCGCCCTGGACGCCGAGCTGGCCGTGCGCCTGGGCTGGGCGAAGCGGCGCGTGGAGCTGCCCGCGGGCCGCTACGAGACGCTGCTGCCGCCGACCGCGGTGGCGGATCTGCTCATCTACCAGCTGTGGTCGGCCTCGGGCCGGGACGCGGCGGAGGGCCGTACGGTCTTCTCGCGGCCCGGTGGCGGCACCCGGATCGGCGAGCGGCTCTCCGAGCTGCCGCTGACCCTGCGCAGCGACCCGGACGAGCCGGGCCTGGAGTGCGCGCCCTTCGTGATCGCCCACTCCTCGAACGGCGACCGGTCGGTGTTCGACAACGGGCTCGCGGCGCCGGCCACCGACTGGATCGAGCAAGGCACGCTGCGGAACCTGACGACGACCCGGCACAGCGCCGCCCTGACCGGGCTGCCGGTCACCCCGGCCGCGGACAACCTGATCCTGGACGGCGGCAACCGCTCCCTGGACGAGATGGTCGCCGACACCGAGCGCGGGCTGCTGCTGACCTGCCTGTGGTACATCCGCGAGGTCGATCCGGCGACGCTGCTGCTCACCGGTCTGACCCGCGACGGCGTCTACCTGGTGGAGGGCGGCGAGGTGACCGGGCAGGTGAACAACTTCCGGTTCAACGAGTCGCCGGTGGAGCTGCTGCGGCGCACCGTCGAGGCGGGCCGCACGGAGAAGACGCTGCCGCGCGAATGGGGCGACTGGTTCACCAGGGCCGCGATGCCGCCGCTGCGGGTCCCCGATTTCAACATGAGTTCTGTCAGTCAGGGCGTATAACCTCGTAGTCGGCTGTCACCCGACCGCCGGGGATTTTCAAGGAGACACGAGAACCGTGACGGACATCGTCGACGAACTGAAGTGGCGCGGGCTCATCGCCCTCTCCACGGACGAGGACGCATTGCGCAAGGCGTTCGCGGACGGTCCCGTCACGTTCTATTGCGGCTTCGACCCGACCGCGCCCAGCCTGCACCTCGGCAACCTCGTGCAGATCCTGACGATGCGCCGCATCCAGCAGGCGGGCCACCGCCCGCTGGGCCTGGTCGGGGGCGCGACGGGCCTGATCGGCGACCCCAAGCCGACGGCCGAGCGCACGCTGAACGCGCCGGAGATCGTCGCCGAGTGGGTCGAGCGGCTGCGCGGCCAGATCGCGCCGCTGCTGGACTTCGAGGGTCCGAACGCCGCGGTGATGGTCAACAACCTGGACTGGACCCAGGGCCTGTCGGCCATCGAGTTCCTGCGGGACATCGGCAAGCACTTCCGGGTCAACAAGATGATCGCCAAGGAGGCCGTCTCCCGGCGGCTCAACTCCGACGCGGGCATCAGCTACACCGAGTTCAGCTACCAGATCCTCCAGGGCATGGACTTCCTGGAGCTGTACCGGCGGTACGGCTGCACGCTCCAGACCGGCGGCAGCGACCAGTGGGGCAACCTCACCTCGGGCACCGACCTGATCCACCGGGTCGAGCCGGACGCCGTGGTGCACGCGCTGGGCACCCCGCTGATCACCAAGGCGGACGGCACGAAGTTCGGCAAGACCGAGTCCGGCACGGTCTGGCTCGACCCCGAGATGACCACGCCGTACGCGTTCTACCAGTTCTGGATCAACGCGGACGACCGTGATGTCGCCAAGTTCCTGCGCATCTTCAGCTTCAAGTCCCGCGAGGAGATCGAGGAGCTGGAGCGGCTGACCGAGGAGCGTCCGCAGACGCGGGCGGCGCAGCGGGCGCTGGCCGAGGAGCTGACCACGCTGGTGCACGGAGCCGAGCAGACGGCCGCGGTGATCGCCGCGTCGAAGGCGCTGTTCGGGCAGGGTGAGCTGGCGGAGCTGGACGGCAGGACGCTGGCGTCGGCGCTGTCCGAGGTGCCGCACATCCAGGTCGCCGAGCTGGGGTCCGTGGTAGATCTGTTCGCCGAGGTGGGGCTGGTCGCGAGCAAGTCCGCGGCGCGCAGGACCGTGAAGGAGGGGGGCGCCTACGTGAACAACGTCAAGGTGACCTCCGAAAACGCGGTGGCCTCGCCGGAGGACCTGCTGGACGGGCGGTGGCTGGTGCTGCGGCGCGGGAAGCGGAATCTGGCGGCCGTGGAGGTCGTCGCCGGATAGTGCGGTGGGGGGGGGGGGGGGGGGGGGGGGGGGGGGGGGGGGGGGGGGGGGGGGGGGGGGGGGGGGGGGAGAGGGGGGGGGTAGTTCTTCTCGTCGTGTAC
>NZ_JBWKES010000019.1:15596-121339 GCF_056435325.1 Streptomyces sp. NPDC043952 | reverse complement strand
GGCGGGCGGCTCGTCGCCACGGCCCCCCCCCCCCCCCCCCCCCCCCCCCCCCCCCCCCCCCCCCCCCCCCCCCCCCCCCCCCCCCCCCCGCGACCGCGGTACCCGGACCCGTCGAGTACTCAGACCCGCTGGCGTTTCCTCCTGCCCAGCGTCGCCATGTAGAGCGAGTCGACCACGGCGACGATGATGATCGCGGCCACCAGCTGGAAGATGTGGCGGCTCCAGTCGATGCCTCGGGTTTCGCGGACGTTCAGCGCGGCGGCGATCGCGTTGCCCGCGATGGCGCCCAGCATGCCGCAGAGAGTGGTCAGCCAGAGGGGGCTGTGCTGCCTGCCCGGAATGACCGCCTTGGCGATCACGCCCAGCACGAATCCCACGATGATCGCCCACAACCAGCCCATGGCTGCCTCCTCGTCCGGATCGACGTGAGCTTTACGCCAGTGTCGGCCGGGGCCTCCCGGCGCGCATGTCGGGTTCCGCCGCACGGCAGAGGGCGTTGCCGCAGGCAGCGGGCGACCCGGTCTCGTCGGCCGGGTGGACGCGGCGTACCGTAAGACCCGTGAAGGCGATGCGGAAGCAGCACGGCGACGGCGGCCAGGTGTTCCGGATCACCGGCGCCCGGACCGGTCTCGCCGAGGACGTGCGCGGCCGGCAGCGGCGGTACGTCATCTCGATGGGGATCCGTACGGTCGCGGTGATCCTCGCGGCCACCTTGTGGAATGTCGAACGGCCCTTCGCCATCGTGGCGTTGGTGGCCGGGGCGATCCTGCCCTATATCGCCGTGGTGATCGCGAACGCGGGGCGTGAGCGGCCGCCCTCCCTGCCCTCGACGTTCGTCACCGCGCCCGTGCGCCCGGTGATCGGGCCGCCGCGCGGCGAGGACGAGCAGCCCCCGCGTGATCAGGGCTGACGCGAAGGCAGTGGACGCCGGTCACACCGGATGCTCAAGAAAAGCTCAGAATCAATCACGCAGTTCCGGTGCCGGGCGACGGGTCTGCCGTGACATACTGCGTAAGCGCTCCGCATCCCCCGTCGGAGCGACGGACCGACGCCGGGCAGCTCCCCCCGTGGCTGCTCGGCGTCGCCTCGTTCTGCACCCGATCTGGTGAGACGAATCAGTGAGTGACGAGACCCCCATCTGCTCCGCCAAGGGCTGCCGCACCGCCGCCGTGTGGGTGCTGGCCTGGAACAATCCGAAGATCCACACGCCGGAGCGGCGCAAGACCTGGCTCGCCTGCGAGGAGCACCGCGAGCATCTGTCGACGTTCCTGGGTGTACGGGGGTTCCTGAAGGACGTCGTGCGGCTCGACGAGTGGGAGCGGCAGAGCGGGAGTTGACGCCCGCGGGCGGTCCGGGCACCGGCCCCTATGCCGCCCCCGTCGTCGTCCCCGTTGCCGCCGCGCTCAGCCGCCGATCGCCGACATCGGGCGGTCCGGCTGGACGAAGGACGGGTCGTCCAGGCCCGCGCCCGCCTTCTTGCCCCACATCGCCACGCGCCACAGGCGGGCGATCTCCTCGTCGGGCGCGCCGGAGCGCAGGGCGCCGCGCAGGTCGGTCTCCTCGGTGGCGAACAGACAGGTGCGTATCTGGCCGTCGGCGGTCAGCCGGGTGCGGTCGCAGGCCGCGCAGAACGGGCGGGTGACCGAGGCGATCACCCCGACCCGGTACGGGCCGCCGTCCACCAGCCAGCGCTCCGCCGGTGCCGAGCCGCGCTCGCCGGCGTCCTCGGGGGTGAGGTCGAAGCGGGTGCGCAGGGAGGCGAGGATGTCGCCCGCGGTGACCATGCCCTCGCGCTTCCAGCCGTGCTGGGGGTCCAGGGGCATCTGCTCGATGAACCGCAGCTCGTAGTCGTGTGCGATGGCCCAGGCCAGCAGGTCGGGGGCTTCGTCCTCATTGAGCCCCGGCATCAGCACGGTGTTGACCTTGACGGGGGTGAGGCCGGCCGCGCGGGCGGCGCGGAGTCCTTCGAGGACGTCCTTGTGGCGGTCGCGGCGGGTGAGGGTCTTGAAGACATCGGGGCGCAGGGTGTCCAGGGAGACGTTGACCCGGTCCAGGCCCGCCGTCTTCAGGGCGGCGGCGGTGCGGCCGAGGCCGATGCCGTTGGTGGTGAGGGACATCCGCGGGCGCGGGGCGAGGGCCGCGACGCGCTCGACGATGCCGACCAGGCCGGGGCGCAGCAGGGGTTCGCCGCCGGTGAAGCGGACCTCCTCGACGCCGAGCAGGCGCACCGCGATGTCGATGAGGCGGACGATCTCGTCGTCACTGAGCAGGTCGGGCTTGGCCAGCCACTGCAAGCCCTCCTCGGGCATGCAGTACGTGCAGCGCAGATTGCACCGGTCGGTCAGCGAGACCCTCAGGTCGGTGGCCACGCGGCCGTACGTGTCGATGAGCACGTGGGCCCCCTCCCTCGTCCATCGGTGATGTTTTCCCTGTCATCTGCGAGCCTACGTGACGCCACTGACAGCGGCACCGGCCCGATCGAACGAGGTGTCCGGCGGCCGCGTCGTAGGACCGTACAGGCCGCGGCCGCCGTACGACGGTCGTATGCGGGTCAGTGCGCGCCGGTCCCGGTCAGGGAGCGCACCTCCAGTTCCGCGTACTTGCCGGCGTCCGGCACCTCCTTCGACAGCAGGGTGCCCAGGGCGCCGAGCAGGAATCCGACGGGGATGGAGACGATGCCGGGGTTCTCCAGCGGGAACCAGTGGAAGTCGGTGCCGGGGAACATCGAGGCCGGGCTGCCGGAGACCACCGGGGAGAACAGCACGAGGCCGACCGCGGTGGCCAGGCCGCCGTAGATCGACCACAGGGCGCCGGCGGTGGTGAAGCGCTTCCAGAAGAGGCTGTAGAGGATGGTCGGCAGGTTTGCGGAGGCGGCGACGGCGAAGGCGAGCGCCACCAGCCCCGCCACGTTGAGGTCGCGGGCCAGGGCGCCGAGGACGATGGAGACCGCGCCGATGCCGACGCTCGCCCAGCGGGCCGCGCCCAGTTCCTGCCGTTCGGTGGCGCGTCCCTTCTTGATGACGTTCGCGTAGATGTCGTGTGCGAAGGAGGAGGACGAGGCGAGGGTGAGGCCGGCGACGACGGCGAGGATGGTGGCGAAGGCGACGGCGGAGATGGTGGCGAGCAGGACTGCGCCCCAGGTGGAGTCGGTCCCGCCGAGGTGCAGGGCGAGGAGCGGGGCGGCGGTGTTGCCCGCCTTGTTGGAGGCGGTGATCTCGGCGGGTTTGATCAGCGCGGCGGCGCCGAAGCCGAGGGCGAGGGTCATCAGGTAGAAGACGCCGATCAGGCCGATGGCCCAGATCACCGACTGTCGGGCGGCCTTGGCGGTGGGCACCGTGTAGAAGCGGATCAGGATGTGCGGCAGGCCCGCGGTGCCGAGGACCAGGGCGAGGCCGAGGGAGAGGAAGTCCAGCTTGGTGGTGCCGGTGGCGCCGTACTTCAGGCCGGGCCGCAGGAACGACGCGCCCTTGCCGCTGTTGTGGGCGGCCCGGCCGAGCAGGTCGGAGACGTCGAAGTGGAACTTCACCAGGACCAGGAAGGTCAGCAGGACGGCGCCGGTCATCAGCAGCACCGCCTTGACCATCTGGACCCAGGTGGTGCCCTTCATGCCGCCGATGGTGACGTAGACGATCATCAGGACGCCGACCAGGGCGACGATGCCGATCTTGCCCAGGTCGCTGGTGATGCCGAGGAGCAGGGAGACCAGGACGCCCGCGCCGGCCATCTGGGCGAGCAGGTAGAAGATCGACACCACGATGGTGGACACGCCGGCGGCCGTGCGCACGGGGCGCTGGCGCATCCGGTAGGCGAGCACGTCGCCCATCGTGTAGCGACCGCAGTTGCGCAGCGGTTCGGCGACCAGGAGCAGCGCGACGAGCCAGGCGACCAGGAAGCCGATGGAGTAGAGGAAGCCGTCGTAGCCGAACAGGGCGATGGCGCCGGCGATGCCGAGGAAGGACGCGGCGGACATGTAGTCGCCGGAGACGGCGAGGCCGTTCTGGAAGCCGGTGAACTGGCGCCCGCCCGCGTAGAAGTCGGCGGCGTCCCTGGTCTGGCGGCCCGCCCATGCGGTGATGACGAGGGTGGCGGCGACGAAGACGGCGAACAGGGTGACGATCAGCGTCCGGTGCTCGCTCGCCTCGCCTGCGGCCAGCAGGGCGCGGTGGGTCAGGGGGCTCATTCGGCGGCCTCCGTACAGGGCTTGGCGCCCTCCATGAGGGACTCGGTGCCTTCCATGCGGGACTTGATGGCCCGCGCCTTCGGGTCGAGCACGGCCGCGGCGTGCCGGGCGTACCACCAGGCGATGAGGAAGGTGGTGAGGAACTGGGCGAGGCCGAGGACCAGGGCGACGTCGAGGTTGCCCAGGACCCTGGTGCCCATGAAGTTCCCGGCGTAGTTGGAGAGCAGGACGTACAGCAGGTACCAGGCGATGAAGACGACGGTCAGCGGGAAGGCGAACGAGCGGTGTGCGCGGCGCAGTTCGGCGAAGTCCGCGCTGCGCTGCACCTCGGCGAACTCCTCGGTGGCGGGCAGGCCGGTCTTCGGGGTGGCGGGGGGCGGTGTCTCGGTGGCCACGGGTTCTCCTCGCGGGTGCGGTCGGGCAGGGCGGCCGGGGCTCGATGGTGCTAGCGCTCTTGGCCCGGGTCCACGGCGCCACGCGCAGGCGGATTCAAGTCCTACGAGTTCTTTCGCAAGCGATCCGCAAGCGATCTGATTGAGTCATTGCCAAGTCATTGCCGGTCATAGAGAGGACGGGTTAGGTTCCGCCTGCACCACTCGTCATGTACCTGCCCGAGCGCCGATCGGTGTTCGGGCAGCCCCTGTATCCGGATGAAGTGGAGAACCCATGGCTCGTCTGCGCCCCGGACGCCGGCCCGCGCTCGCCGTGCCGGCCGTGCTCTCGCTGACCGCCTCGCTCGGCTTCCTGCCCGCCACGGCCTCGGCCGCGCCCGCCCCGGCCACCACGGCGACGGCACGAGCGGCAGCGGGGACCCCGGCGGCGGCCGGCCCCGCCCTGTCGTACGTGGTCAACACCCGCACGGACCGCCGTACGCTCGCCTCGGTGCGCCGGGAGATCGGCCGCAACGGCGGGACACTGGTGGCCGGTTACGACCGGATCGGCGTGCTCGTCGCGCACTCCGCGAACCCGGACTTCGCCCGGCTGATCCGCGCGGTGCCCGGCGTGGCCTCGGCCGGTGCCACCCGGCACACCCCGCTGGCCTCCGCGTCCACCGCCGACATGGGCACGCCGCAGGTGCTCGGCGGCGCGCAGGCGGCCGCGGCCGGCGCGGCGGCGACCGGGGACCAGGACCCGCTGGAACCGCTCCAGTGGGACCTGCCCGCCATCAAGGCGGACAAGGCGCACGAGAAGACGCTGGGCAGCCCGAGGGTCACGGTCGGGGTCATCGACACCGGCGTGGACGACACCCACCCGGACATCGCGCCCAACTTCGACCGCGCCGCCTCCGTCAACTGCGTGTCGGGCAAGCCGGACACGACCGACGGGGCCTGGCGGCCCAGCGCCTCGGAGAGCCCGCACGGCACGCATGTGGCCGGCGAGATCGCGGCGGCGCGCAACGGTGTCGGCATGACGGGCGTGGCGCCGGGCGTGAAGGTGGCCGGCATCAAGGTGGCCAATCCGGACAGCTACTTCTACGCCGAGTCCGTGGTCTGCGGCTTCGTCTGGGCGGCCGAGCACCACGTGGACGTGACCAACAACAGCTATTTCACCGACCCCTGGTACTTCAACTGCACCACCGACTTGGACCAGAAGGCGCTGGTGGACGCCGTCGACCGGGCCTCGCGGTACGCGGAGCGGCGGGGCACGGTCAACATCGCGGCGGCGGGCAACGAGAATTACGACCTGGCCGCCCGCTCGATCACCGACCCGCAGTCGCCGAACGACGGCACCGCGTCGGACCGGGTGATCGACCCGCGCCGCTGCTTCGACATCCCGACCCAGCTGCCGGGTGTCGTGACGGTCGCGGCGACCGGCGCGAAGGGCCTGAAGGCGTCGTACTCCAACTACGGCCGGGGCGTCATCGACATCGCCGCGCCCGGCGGTGACTCGACGGCCTACCAGAAGCCGGCGCCCCCGGCGACCAGCGGTCTCATCCTGGGCACGCTGCCGGGCGGCAAGTGGGGCTACATGGCCGGGACGTCCATGGCGACCCCGCATGTGGCCGGTGTCGCCGCATTGATCAAGTCAACCCATCCGTACGCGTCCCCTGCTCTCGTCAAGGCACTGCTGTACGCGGAGGCCGACGCCACGCCGTGCACGGACCCGTACGACATCGACGGCGACGGCAAGGTCGACGCGGTGTGCCAGGGCCCGGCGAACCGCAACGGCTTCTACGGCCGGGGCATGGCCGACGCGCTGGCCGCGGTGACCGATTAGCGCCTCGTACGGGCGGGAGGTCCGCACGGTCCCGGCCGCCCGCCCGTACGGCGTAATCCGGCCGCCGCACGCACATCGACACGCCGCCGCACGCACAGCGGCACCGGGTCCACCATGGGGATTGATTGAATCAATAGTGCATAGTGCAGTCATGACGGATATCGCGTTCGCATGGACCGCGCTGGGCGGCGACCCCGCCCTGCTCCCTCGGGTGACGACGGTGGAGCGCCCCGGCCTCCTCGCGGCCCGCCTTCCCGTACGGCGGCTCGCGCGTGCCTGCGTCGGCGCGTGCGCCCTGGCCGCCGCCGAGCTGGCGGCCCGCCGGACCGGACGCGGCGAGGTGCCCGGAGTCCGGGTCGACGACGGCGCCGTGGCGGCGGCGTTCCACAGTGAGCGGCTGCTGCGGGTGGACGGGCGGGCGCCGGTCTCCTTCGCGCCGCTGTCGCGGTTCTGGCGCACGTCCGACGGCTGGGTGCGCACCCACGCCAACTACCCGCACCACCGGGCCCGGTTGCTCGACGCGCTGGGCCTGCCCGCGGACGCCGCGCCCGAGGCCGTGGCCGCCCAGCTCGCCGAGCGCACCGCGCGCGGGACCGAGGAGACGGTCACCGCCGCCGGGGGGCTCGCGGTGGCCCTGCGCACCCCGGCCCAGTGGCGGGCGACCGAACAGGCCGGCCAGGTGGCCGCCCGCCCGCTGGTGGAGCGCTCCCTGCTCGGCGCGGCCGCCGGGCGCCCGCTCCCGCCGCTCGACCCGGCCGCCGGGACGCTGCTGCCCGCCGCCGGGGTGCGCGTCCTGGACCTGACGCGGGTGCTCGCGGGCCCGGTCGCCACCCGCACCCTGGCCCTGCTGGGCGCGGACGTGCTGCGGGTGGACGCGCCCTGGCTGCCCGAACTCCCCGACCAGCACGCCGACACCGACTTCGGCAAGCGCTCCGCCACCCTGGACCTGGGCGCGCGAGGCGACACCCTGGAGGAGCTGCTGACCGGGGCGGACGTCGTGGTCACCGGCTACCGGCCGGGCGCGCTCGACCGCTTCGGCCTCTCCCCCGAGGTGCTGGCCGAGCGGCACCCCGGTCTGGTGGTGGCGCAGGTGTCGGCGTGGGGCGCGTACGGGCCCTGGCGGGGGCGGCGCGGCTTCGACAGCCTGGTGCAGGTCGCCACCGGCATCGCGGCGATCGAGGGTTCGGCGGAGGAGCCCGGCGCGCTGCCCGCGCAGGCCCTGGACCACGGCACCGGCTATCTGCTGGCGGCGGCCGTCCTGCGGGCGCTGACCGAGCGGTCGTACGACGGTGTGGGCCGCACGGCCCGGCTGGCGCTGGCCCGCACGGCGCTCTGGCTGATGGACGGGGTGCCGGGCGACGCCCCGCAGGACCGCGAGGCGGAGGATGCCGCGCACGGCTCCCCGGACGCCTGGCTCGCCGAGACCGGCAGTGCCCTCGGCCGGCTGCGGCACGCCCTGTCCCCGGTGAACTTCGCGGGCGGGCCCACCGCTTGGGCCCGGCCGCCGGCGCCCTGGGGCTCGGACCGCGCCGCCTGGGCGTGAGGCAGCGGCCCTCCGGGCGAGCGGAGCCGCCTCGACGTGCGGCCGGGGCGGCTCGACGTGCGGCCGGGGCGCGTGGGCCTGCGGCCGGGGCGCCTGAGCGTGCGGCCGGGGGCACTAAGACATGAGGGGCGGTCATTTCGCCGTGCAGATGGGCCGCTTGAGGCCGAAGTGCAGGACGGTCAGACGCCGACCGCTCCCAGCAGGCTACCCGCCGCGTACGTGACCGCCATCGCCAGCGCCCCGCCCCCCACGTTGCGCAGCACCGCCCGCCGGGGGGCGGCGGCGCCGAGGCGGGCGCTGGTCCAGCCGGTGAGGACGAGCGCGGCCAGCACGGAGACCACGGTCACCGGCAGCCGCCAGCCGGCCGGGGGCAGCACGATGGCCAGCAGCGGCAGCAGGGCGCCCACGGTGAAGGCGAGGAAACTCGCCCAGGCCGCGTGCCACGGGTTGGTCAACTCGTCGGGGTCGATGCCCAGCTCCACACTGGCGTGGGCGCGCAGCGCGTCCCGCTCGGTGAGCTGCTCGGCGGCCTCGCGGGCCACCTCCTCGGACAGCCCGCGCGCCTGGAGCATGTCGGTCAGCTCGCGCAGTTCGGCCTCGGGTTGCTCGCGCAGTTCCCGTTTCTCCACGGCCAGCGCGGCCAGCTCGGAGTCGCGCTGGGTGGAGACGGAGACGTACTCGCCCGCCGCCATCGACATCGATCCGGCGAGCAGTCCGGCCAGGCCCGCGGTGAGCAGGGCGGCGCGGCTCCCGGTCGCCCCGGCCACGCCGACGACGAGGCCGGCCGTGGAGACGATGCCGTCGTTCGCGCCCAGTACGGCGGCGCGCAGCCAGTTCAGCCGCGAGCCGAGCGCGCCGCCGTGGTTCTCCTCGTGCCTGGGTTCCGTCACAGCAGGGAGGATCGCACCCGCGGGCCTGCCCGCGCCGCCGCGACGCTCCAGCCGGTGACAACGGGCCCGGCGGTAAGGGCCGTTCGGCACGGGCGGGTTCCGGACCGGTACCCGCCCGTGCCGGACCGGGGGCCCTGCGGGGCGGAGATGTCGGTGGTGGCCCGTATCCTCAATGACCATGCTCGAAGACCGTGCGACCGCAGTGTCCTCCCCCACCCAGTGGCCGGCCGCGTATCCCCGGGGATACGCGGTCGTTGACGTGGAGACCACCGGCCTGGCCCGGCACGACCGGATCATCTCCGCCGCCGTCTACCGGCTGGACGCGCGCGGCGAGGTCGAGGACCACTGGTACACCCTGGTCAATCCGGAGCGCGATCCGGGGCCCGTGTGGATACACGGTCTGACGAGCGAGGTGCTGGAGGGCGCGCCGCTGTTCGCGGACATCGCCGAGGAGTTCGCGGCCCGCCTGGACGGCCGGGTGCTGGTCGCGCACAACGCGGTCTTCGACTGGCAGATGATCGCACGGGAGTACGCGCGCGCCGAGCGCCTCGCACCGGTGCGGCAGCGGCTGTGCACCATCGCGCTGTCGAAGGAGCTGGGGCTGCCGCTGCCCAACCACAAGCTGGAGTCGCTCGCCGCGCACTTCGGTGTGGTGCAGCAGCGGGCGCACCACGCGCTGGACGACGCGCGGGTGCTCGCGGAGGCGTTCCGGCCCAGCCTGCGGGCCGCGGCGGCGGGCGGCGTACGGCTGCCGCTGCTGGAGTGCCGCCCGCTGACGGAGTGGTCCGACACCCCGGTGCCCCGGCAGTCCTCCGGCGGCTACGGCGGCTACCGGGCGGGCAGTTGGCGCCCCGCCCGCAAAAGGCCCGCATGCCCCTATCCCAACCCAGGTCGCTATGAAGACGGCAAACCGCTCAAACAGGGCATGCGGGTGGCGTTCTCCGGTGACACCTCGACCGAGCGGGAGCTGCTGGAGGACCGGGCGACCGAATGCGGGCTGCATGTGGCGTCCAGCATCTCCCGGCTGACCAGCCTCCTGGTGACCAACGACCCCGACTCGGGCACCTCCAAGACGGTCAAGGCACGGCAGTTCGGCACGCCCGTCGTGGACGAGGCGGCGTTCGGGCAACTGCTGCGGGATGTCGAGCCCGCGGACGAGTAGGACCGCGGGCGGGTAAGGCGGGTGCCGCGGACAGGCGGGACCGGCGCCACGGACGGGTGAGGGCGATGCCACGGACGGGTGAGAGCGGCGCCGCGGAGGCGTGACGCGGACCTCACGGACGGGTGATCGTACGAAAGGGTGATTGACGCACGACTCACCCGGCGGCCGCTCGCCCGGATCCTCCCGACGGCTCACCCTGTGGCGCATGGCGAGATGCGAAGTTTGCGGCAATGACTACGGGATGACCTTCGAGGTCCACGCGCAGGGCGCGGTCCATGTCTTCGACTGCTTCTCCTGTGCGATCCACCGCATGGCCCCGATCTGCGAACACTGCCGGGTGCAGATCATCGGGCAGGGCGTGGAGGTGGAGGGCCACTGGTACTGCGGCGCGCACTGCGCCCGCGCGGAGGGCCGTACGGGCGTCGTCGACCGGGTGTGAGCCCGCGGACGTACGGCACCGGGTGTGACCCGGTACCCGCCTGAATGCACCCCGCGGCCCGGATGTACCGTCGTGGGGTGCATCGCTACCGCTTCCTGTTGTCCCTCCAGTGGGTCATCCTCACCATCGTCGCGATCGCGTTGATCCCGACGATGATCAAGCTGGGTTTCTGGCAGAAGCACCGCTACGAGGAGCGCACCGCGCGCAACGACCTCGTCTCCTCCGCGCTGCACGCCAAGCCGGTCCCCGTCGAGCGGCTGTCCTCGCCCGGACACGCCGTGACCCGGACCGAGAGGTACCGCACGGTCACCGCGACCGGCACCTTCGACACCGCGAAGACGGAGGTGGTCCGGCGCCGGACCAACGCCGACGGCGATGTCGGCTACCACGTCCTCACCCCGTTCGTCCTCACCGACGGCAAGGTGCTGATGGTCAACCGCGGCTGGATCGCCTCGGGCGCGTCCCAGACCGCCTTCCCGAAGATCCCCGCGCCGCCCGCGGGACGGACCACCATCAGCGGGCGCCTGATGGCCGACGAGACCACCGCGGCCAGCGGCATCAAGAACCTCAAGGGCCTGCCCGACCGGCAGATCATGCTGATCAACAGCACCGAGGAGGCGCACCGGCTCGGCGTGCCGGTGCTCGGCGGCTACATGGAGCAGACGGCGCCCGCGCCCAAGGGCGGCTCCCCGGAGCAGATCTCCGACCCCGGCACCGAGGACGCCCCGCTGAACTACGCGTACATGATCCAGTGGTGGCTGTTCGCGGCGGCCGTCCCGGTCGGCTGGTGGTTCCTGCTCCGCCGGGAGGTCCGGGACCAGGAGGAGGCCGCGGCGGCGCCGCAGCCGCAGGAGGGCGAACCGGCCGCGGTCTGAGGGCACGGGCGCGCGGCGTTGTTTTCACTCCCCCGGCGCACCACCTGATTGGCCCCCCGGTCCGCCGGGAAACCGCAACCCGTGAACGCCCGTAGCAGTGCCCGTATCGAGGACTACGCCCTCATCGGCGACGAGCAGACCGCGGCGCTGGTCGGCAGGGACGGCTCGATCGACTGGCTGTGCCTGCCCCGCTTCGACTCCGGCGCCTGCTTCGCCCGGCTGCTGGGCGAGGACGAACACGGCCACTGGCGGATCGCGCCCAAGGCGCCCGGCGGCGACGGCATCTGCACCCGCCGCGCCTACCGCCCCGACACCCTCGTCCTGGACACCGAGTGGGACACGCCCGACGGCACGGTCCGCGTCACCGACCTGATGCCGCAGCGCGAGCACGCCCCCGATGTCGTCCGGATCGTGGAGGGCGTCAGCGGCCGGGTCACCGTGCGCAGCACGCTGCGGCTGCGCTTCGACTACGGCTCGGTCATGCCATGGATGCGCCGCAGCGACGGCCACCGGGTGGCGGTCGCCGGCCCCGACTCGGTGTGGCTGCGCTCCGAGCCCGCGGTGCGCACCTGGGGCGAGGACTACGGCACCCACTCCGAGTTCACCCTCGGCGAGGGCGAGCGGGTCGCGTTCGTGCTCACCTGGCACCCCTCCCACGAGCGGCGCCCCCCGCTCATCGACCCGTACGAGGCCCTGGAGAGCAGCGTCACCGACTGGCGGCGCTGGGCCCGGCGCTGCCGGTACGACGGCCCGCACCGGGACGCCGTCGTCCGCTCCCTGATCACCCTCAAGGCGCTCACCTACGCCCCGACCGGCGGGATCGTCGCCGCGCCCACCACCTCGCTGCCCGAGCGGCTGGGCGGGGTGCGCAACTGGGACTACCGGTACTGCTGGCTGCGCGACTCCACCCTCGCCCTCGACGCGCTGCTCACCGCGGGCTACCAGGAGGAGGCCGAGGCCTGGCGCAACTGGCTGCTGCGCGCGGTCGCCGGCAACCCCGCCGCCCTCCAGATCATGTACGGCGTCGCGGGCGAACGGCGCCTCGGGGAGGCCGAGCTGCCCTGGCTGCCCGGCTTCGCCGGCTCCTCCCCGGTGCGCACCGGCAACGGCGCCGTGGAGCAGCTCCAGCTCGACGTGTACGGCGAGGTGATGGACTCGCTGTCGCTGGCGCGCGCCGCGGGCCTGCCCGTCCGGCCGCACATGTGGTCCATCCAGCGGGCGCTGATGGACTTTCTGGTCTCGGCGTGGCGGCAGCCGGACCAGGGCCTGTGGGAGGTGCGCGGCGGGCAGCGGCACTTCGTGCACTCCAAGGTGATGGTGTGGGTGGCCGCCGACCGGGCGGTCCGCACCCTCGAACAGCGCCAGGAGACCAGCGGTGACCTGGAAGGCTGGCGGCGGCTGCGGGAGGAGGTGCACCGGGAGGTCTGCGAGAAGGGCTACGACCCGGAGCGCAACACCTTCACCCAGTCCTACGGCTCCCGCGAGCTGGACGCCGCCCTGCTGCTCATCCCGCGCGTCGGCTTCCTGCCACCGGACGACCCGCGGGTGATCGGCACGGTCGACGCCATCCGCGCCGACCTCGCCCACGACGGCTTTCTGCGCCGCTACGACTCCGAGGAGGGCGGCGACGCGGTGGTCGACGGGCTGCCGGGCGGCGAGGGCGCCTTCCTGGCCTGTTCGTTCTGGCTGGTGGACGCGCTGCACCTGACCGGCCGCCCCAAGGAGGCGCGGGAGCTGTTCGAACGGCTGGTGCGGGTGACCAACGACGTGGGACTGCTGGCCGAGGAGTACGACCCCGGCGCGGACCGCCAGCTGGGCAACTTCCCGCAGGCGTTCAGCCATCTCGGACTGGTGAACTCCGCCCTCACACTGTTCGGGACGCAGGAGGCAGGATAGGGGTCATGGATCTTGGACTGAAGGACCGGGTGTACATCGTCACCGGGGCCACCCGCGGCCTGGGCAACGCGGCCGCGCGGCAGCTCCTCGCGGACGGCGCGAAGGTGGTGATCACCGGCCGGGACGAGCAGCGGGCCGCGGCGGCCGCCGCCGAACTGGGCCCGGACGCGCTGGGCGTGGCCATGGACAACGCCGACGAGCAGGCGCCCGAGCGGCTGATCGCGGCCGCCCGTGAGCACTTCGGCGGCTTCCACGGGGTGCTGGTGAGCGTGGGCGGCCCGCCGCCCGGCTTCGTCGCCGACAACACCGACGAGCAGTGGCGCGCCGCGTTCGAGTCCGTCTTCCTCGGCGCGGTGCGGCTCGCCCGCGCGGCGGCGGCCGAGCTGGACGAGGGCGGGGTCATCGGCTTCGTGCTGTCCGGCTCGGTGCACGAGCCGATCCCGGCCCTGACGATCTCCAACGGCCTGCGCCCCGGACTGGCCGGCTTCGCCAAGTCCCTCGCGGACGAGCTGGGCCCGCGCGGCATCCGGGTGCTGGGCCTGCTCCCGGCCCGCATCGACACGGACCGGGTGCGCGAGCTGGACTCCCTGTCCGCCGACCCGGAGGCCACCCGCGCCGCCAACGAGTCCCGGATCCCGCTGCGCCGCTACGGCACCCCGGAGGAGTTCGGGAAGGTCGCGGCCTTCCTGCTGTCCCCGGCGGCATCGTATCTGACGGGGATCATGGTGCCGGTGGACGGCGGGATGCGGCGCGGGTTCTGATCCGAGGGGGCCGCGCGGTGCTGATCTGGAGGGGGCCGCGCGGTTTTGATCTGAGGGGGGCCGCGCGGTGCTGATCCCGAACGGGCCCGCGCGGTGCTGATCCCGAACGGGCCCGCGCGGTGCTGATCCCGAACGGGCCCGCGCGGTGCTGATCCCGAACGGGGCCGCGCGGCCGGCGGCCCGTCAGGTGACCCGTTCCGCCCGGTGCCTGACCGCGCCGAGGCGGACGTCCGTCGGCAGGGCGGGCAGGCCCGCCGATTCGCGGGCGTGGGCCAGGGGCCCGGTGGTGAAGTCGGCCAGCGCCCTCGACGGGTCCACCTCGGGGGCCAGCCGCAGCCGGGCCCGCGCCCTGGGCTTCCTGCGCCGGCCACGCAGCCGTACCCGTGCGTGGGCGACGCCGGAGGCCGTGGCGGCCTCCTCGGCCAGGGCGCTCTCCAGTGCCCTGGCCCGCAGGACGGCGAAGGCGCCGTCGCCGGTGTCCACGCGGATCTCGGCGAGGCGGGGCCGGCGCAGGATCGCGCTCAGCCACCACAGGGCCAGCAGGACGAGGACGGCCAGGGCGGCGATGAGCGCCGGCCACCACCAGCGGGCCCCCCGGTAGCGGGTGCGCTCGGCGCGGCTGAGCAGGACGTCGTGCGGGCCGCCGTGGATCCACCAGGAGGGCGGCCGGACGCCGAGGCCGACGGCGAGGACCGCGCCGCCGAGGGCGAGCAGGATCAGTCCGGCCAGGGCGAGCAGGGCGCGGTTGAGTCCGCCGGAGCGCATCGCCGTCATCCCTTCCGCGGCGCCCGGACCACCCGCAGGGCGAGCCGGGGCGCATGGGTCAGGCCGAGGCCGTGGACCGCCTCGGTGAGGGTGGTGTCCAGGTCGGCGCGTACGTCGTCCGGTGCGCGGAAGTGCGAGACGGCGCGGACGGCGGCCTTGCGGCGGCGCATCCGCACCCGCACGGACCGTACGCCGGACACGTCCATGGCGCGATCGCGCAGCACCTGGGCCGCCGCGTCCCGCTGGAGCGCGGCGCGGACGTCCGGGTGCGGGCGGCGCATCGGCAGCAGGGAGCGCAGTCCCGGCGTGAGCGCGAGGGCGAGCAACCACAGGCCGACGGCCGCCGCGAGCGCCGCGCCGGCCAGCACCCAGGTGTCGTCCAGGGGCCGTTCGGCCAGCTCGCGGGCGAGGGCGCGGCGCCAGCGCATCGCGGGCCGGTGCGCGCGGACCGCGGCGATGTCGTAGAGCAGCAGGCCCGCGCCGGCCAGCAGCAGGACGGCGACGATGCCCGCGGGGACCCGGCGCGGCGCCCAGAAGCGACCGCTGCCGCCCGCGTCCGCGGGGGCGCCGGTGGTCTTGTCGAGGGTCGTGGCGGCCTCTGCCCGGCTCATCGGATCCTCCCGGCCCCGGCCGCCGACGGGTGCAGCCGCTCGACGCCGACGACGACCTCGGTGACCGTCATGTTCACCAACGCGCCCACCCGCTCGGTCACTTGGCGGCGCACGGCGGCGCAGCGGGCGCCGATGTCGCACGGGTAGCCGAGTTCGAGGTCGACGCGGACGCGGGCGGTGTCGTGGTGGACGGCCACCGTGGCGTGCGGCGGCCCGGCGGCGGCGGGCGGCGGGCCCACCGCCTCGCGGGCGGCCTGCGCGGCGACCTTCGCCACCACCCGGTCGGCGATACGGGTGGCGCCCCGTTCCGCGGGCGGCACCCGCGCGGGTGGCTGTCGTACCGCGTCGGTCCCGGTGGTCACGGCGCTCACCGCCGGTCGCGACCGAAAAAGTCGCCGAGGTCCAGATCGCCCTCCGCGAACCGGCCGACCACGAAGCCGACGGCGCCCAACGCCGCCACCAGCAAAAACGCGCCGAACCCGCCGAAGTACCCGGCGAACCCCAGCGCCATTCCGGCGATCAAGCCGACCATGGCCATGCTCATTCAGCGCTCCTCAGTCCGTCAGGTTCGTCAGGTGCACGAGGCAGTCCGTCGGGTGCACGAGGTCCGGGCGTGCCCGGTCACTGGATCCGGGGCTCCGGCTCGTCCTCGTCCTCCTCGTCGGGCAGCTTGACGTCGCTGACCGCGATGTTGACCTCGACGACCTCCAGTCCGGTCATCCGCTCGACCGCGGCGACCACGTTCTCGCGCACCGCGCCGGCGACCTCACGGATGGAGACGCCGTAGTCCACCACGATCTCCAGGTCGAGGGCGGCCTGCACCTCGCCGACCTCGGCCTTCACGCCGCGGGTCACCGACTTGGAGCCGCCGGGCACCCGGTCGCGCACGGCGCCGAGGGTGCGGGCGAAGCCGCCGCCCATCGCGTACACACCGATCACGTCCCGTGCGGCCAGACCGGCGATCTTCTCGACCACGCCGTCCGCGATGGTGGTCCGGCCACGGGTGGCCGCGTCCCCGCCACCGCGCCGGACGGCCTTCCGGGTCGACGTGTGCGGCTCGCCGCCGCCTTCGGGGGTCGTCGTCATGTCGGTCATCGCCGTACGTCCCTTTCGGTCGTCGTCCTTCGACCACCGTAAGCAAGGTTGCGCGACCGCGCGCCGGGGATGCGGCAGGCTGGAGGAATGACGGACGGGTGGACCAAGGTCGTACGGGACCATGTGGGGCTCGGCAGGCTGCTGCCGCTGGGCGGGCCGGAGGACGGCGCCTGGATCGCGGAGGACGCGGCGCGCGCGGCCCTGCGCCGGGCGGCGGCGGACGGCATGCCCGGTGTGCGGCTGGGCGCGCTGCGGATCGGGCTCGCCGACCCGTCGCGGGCCGCCGAGCCGGTCGTACCGGCTCCGCCGAGCGCGCTGCCACCGGGCTCCCTCCGGGTGACGGCCGACTGCACGGCGGGCTTCGCCGACCCGCTGCCGGAGACCGCCGCGCGGCTGCGGAAGCTGCTCGCGACGGCGGCGGCCGAGCGCCTCGGCCTGGTGGTGACGGAGGTGGATCTGCGGATCACGGATCTGCTGGAGCCGGACGGACGGCTCGTGGAGGTGCGGCCGCCGCAGCCGCCGGCGGCACAGGAGCCGGCGACGCTGTCCGAGGTGCGCGCGGCCGAGGCGGCCCTCGCGGTGCCGGGGGTGGTACGGCTGACCGGGCCGGGGCGGGCGGTGCACGTCGAGGAGCGGACGGACGGCACGGCCGCGCCGGCCCACCGCCATGTGCGGGTGGACCTCGCCACCGACGCGACCCACCGGACCGTGGAGGTGGCCCGGCGGGTGCGCGCGGCCGTACGGAACGCGCTGGAGGACAGACCGACGGTGGCCGTCCTGGTCACGTCGGTGGGATAGGGCTGCTGAGGGTGCTTATTCGCCGATGCCGGCCAGCTCCCGCAACCGGCGTGCCTGGGCCGCGCGCTCGGCGGCGCGCTGTTCGTCGTACGAACGGCCGGCCGCGCCGCTGAGCAGGGCCTTGGTCTCGACCACGGCGTCCCGCGGCGCGGCCAGCAGCGCGGCGGTCAGGTCGCGTACGGCGCCGTCGAGTTGCTCCGCCGGGACGGCCAGGTTGGCCAGGCCCGAGGCCACCGACTCCTGGGCGCCGACGAACCGCCCGGTCACGCAGATCTCCAGCGCGCGGGCATACCCGACCAGGCCGACCAGCGGGTGCGTGCCGGCCAGGTCGGGGACGATGCCGAGGCTGGTCTCGCGCATCGCGAACTGCACGTCGTCGGCGACGACCCGCAGATCGCAGGCGAGCGCCAGCTGGAAGCCGGCCCCGATGGCATGTCCTTGGACGGCGGCGACGGACACGATGTCATTGCGTCGCCACCAGGTGAACGCCTCCTGGAATTCGGCGATGGTCGCGTCGAGCCCGGCGTCGTCCCGGCGCGCGATATCGGTGAAGGTCGGCTCGCCCGGAATCCCCTCCGGGGTGAACATCTGCCGGTCCAGCCCCGCGGAGAAGGACTTGCCCTCGCCGCGCAGCACCACGACACGGACGGAGCCCGGCAGCAGCCGCCCGGCCTCGGCGAGCGCCCGCCACAGGGCGGGGCTCTGCGCGTTGCGCTTGGCCGGGTTCGTCAGCGTCACCGTGGCGAGCGCGTCGTCGACGGTGAGCCGTACGCCGTCCTTGTCGAGTACAGGAGCGAGGTCCTGGTCGGGCGTGGCCATGGGGCGCCTCCGATGGGTGCGGTCAGCGAAGCAGAGCTAAGTGACTGCACAGTAACCACCCGGCCGGTCGGAGCGCCGACCGGGTGGCCACCATCGAAGCCGATGGGCCGCCCGGAGTCAGGACGATGCGGCCTTCTTGCCCCGCGTCGCTCCGCCACGCCCTCGCAGCGTGACGCCCGACTCGCTGAGCATCCGGTGCACGAAGCCATACGAGCGGCCGGTCTCTTCGGCCAGTGCCCGGATGCTCGCACCGGAGTCGTACTTCTTCTTCAGGTCTGCCGCGAGCTTGTCGCGCGCGGCGCCGGTCACCCGGCTGCCCTTCTTCAGAGTCTCGGCCACCCGTGCCTCCTCATGGGAAGTGCGCTCTGGTCTCCTCATGATCACCCCTCCGGGGCCCGATGGCCACCCATTCGGCAAGGTCGGTGGGACATCGTTGTGACGACAGGAGCCGATCCGCACAAGCGGAATATCCGATTCCAGTGGTCGCCGTCGACAGGGCCGAACGGGTGGGTTCGCGAAGTACCAGGTCAGAGACGCGCCACGGCCGACCCCTTGCTGGACAAAGGATCGGCCGGGAAATCGGTGTACGACACACCCTGGTATGAGGAGATCTCACACAGATGGCGGATCACGGCTCGGCCGAATGATCCATACTCAGCGGATCGGACCGCCGGTCACGCCAGGGCGACGAGATCCGCGTAGTCGGAGCCCCACAGGTCCTCCACGCCGTCGGGCAGCAGGATGATCCGCTCGGGCTGGAGCGCCTCCACTGCGCCCTCGTCGTGGGTGACGAGGACGACCGCGCCCTTGTAGGTGCGCAGCGCGCCGAGGATCTCCTCGCGGCTGGCCGGGTCGAGGTTGTTGGTCGGCTCGTCCAGCAGCAGCACGTTGGCGGAGGAGACCACCAGGGTCGCGAGCGCGAGCCGGGTCTTCTCGCCGCCGGACAGGACGCCCGCGGGCTTGTCCACGTCGTCGCCGGAGAACAGGAAGGAGCCGAGCACCTTGCGGACCTCGACCAGGTCCATGTCCGGGGCGGCCGAGCGCATGTTCTCCAGGACGGTGCGCTCGGGGTCGAGGGTCTCGTGCTCCTGCGCGTAATAGCCGAGCTTGAGTCCGTGACCGGGGACGACCTTGCCGGTGTCGGGCTGCTCGACGCCGCCGAGCAGCCGCAGCAGGGTCGTCTTGCCCGCGCCGTTCAGACCGAGGATGACGACCCGCGAGCCCTTGTCGATGGCGAGGTCGACGTCGGTGAAGATCTCCAGCGAGCCGTACGACTTCGACAGGCCCTCGGCCATCAGCGGGGTCTTGCCGCAGGGCGCGGGCTCCGGGAAGCGGAGCTTGGCGACCTTGTCGGACTGGCGGACCGCCTCCAGACCGGAGAGCAGCTTGTCGGCGCGGCGGGCCATGTTCTGCGCGGCGACGGTCTTGGTGGCCTTGGCGCGCATCTTGTCGGCCTGCGCGTTCAGGGCGGCGGCCTTCTTCTCGGCGTTGGCCCGCTCGCGCTTGCGGCGCTTCTCGTCGGCCTCGCGCTGCTGCTGGTAGAGCTTCCAGCCCATGTTGTAGACGTCGATGTTGGAGCGGTTGGCGTCCAGGTAGAACACCTTGTTGACGACCGTCTCGACCAGGTCGACGTCGTGGGAGATCACGATGAAGCCGCCGCGGTAGGTCTTCAGGTAGTCCCGCAGCCAGGCGATCGAGTCGGCGTCGAGGTGGTTGGTGGGCTCGTCCAAGAGCAGGGTGTCCGCGTCCGAGAACAGGATCCGGGCCAGCTCGATACGGCGGCGCTGACCGCCGGAGAGGGTGTGCAGCGGCTGGCCGAGCACCCGGTCGGGCAGGTTCAGCGCGGCGGCGATGGTGGCGGCCTCGGCCTCGGCGGCGTACCCGCCCTTGGTGAGGAACTCCGTCTCCTGGCGCTCGTACTGCTTCATCGCCTTGTCGCGGGTGGCGCCCTTGCCGTTGGCGATCCGCTCCTCGTTCTCGCGCATCTTGCGCAGCAGCACGTCCAGGCCGCGGGCGGACAGGATGCGGTCGCGGGCGAGGACGTCCAGGTCGCCGGTGCGGGGGTCCTGCGGGAGGTAGCCGACCTCGCCGGAGCGGGTGATGGTGCCGGCCGCGGGCATGCCCTCGCCGGCCAGGCACTTGGTGAGGGTGGTCTTGCCTGCGCCGTTACGGCCGACGAGGCCGATGCGGTCGCCCTTGGCCACCCGGAAGGTGGCGTTCTCGATGAGGATGCGGGCGCCGGCGCGCAGCTCGATTCCGGTGGCGGAGATCACGGACAGACTCCTGGGCGTACAGAGGTTGGCGGGTGGGCGGCTGAGGACGTTCCCGCCGTCTAATGCGCGAGGAGAATGGCCATGGGAGAAGTCTAACGGGGCCGTGCAAGCCGTTTTCCCGTGTGCGGGCCTCGGGGTCTCGGGGCCGCATCCCCGGACGGCGGAGGGGGGAGAACTCTCCGGTGGTTCCGGAGTCCGGGAGTTCCGGGAGGAGTGATCCCTATGGCGTCGATGGGTGGGGGGCGGCCGGGCATCTGCCCCACGCTGCTGTACACGGACGCGAAGGCGGCGATCCGGCAGCTCACGGAGGGCCTCGGCTTCACCGAGCTGACCGTGTACGAGGCGGCCGACGGCACGGTGCTGCACGCCGAGCTGGTCCAGGGCAACGGCGCGGTGATGATCGCCTCCAGAAGCCGCGGCGGCCCGTTCGAGGCGGCGATGCGGGACGCCGGGCCCGCCGGGGTCTACGTCGTGGTGGACGACGTGGACGCCCATCACCGGCGGGCCGCGGCGCACGGTGTGGAGATCCTGATGCCCCCGACGGACCAGGACTACGGCTCGCGGGAGTACCTGGCGCGGGACGTCGAGGGCAACATCTGGAACTTCGGGACGTACGCGCCGGAGCTGGGCGTCTGAGCCGCCCTCCGGCGCGGCCCCTCAGCCGCCGGTGTGCACCTGGAACGCGGCCCGGCGCACGGCCTTGGCGAGGGCCGGGTCGGGGTGGGCGGCGGCGAGGGCGACCAGGACCTGCACGGTGCGCGGGTGGCCGACGGCGCGGACCTCGTCGAGCAGCCGGGGCACGGTGGGCTGCACCGCGGACTCCAGGTGCCGGACCAGCATCGGCGCCTCGCCGTGGTCGGCGACGGCCGCGGCGGTGTCCACCCAGAGCCAGGTGGCCTCCTCGCGGGTCAGCACCTCGTGGGCGTCCTCCGGGTCGAGGCCGTCGTGCTCGGCCAGCCACAGCAGGGCGTACGGCCGCAGCGTCGGCTCGTCGACGACCGCGCGCACCTCGGGCTCGGCGGGGGCGCCGACCACGCGCAGCGCCTCGAAGGCCAGCCCGCGCAGCAGGGCGTCCTCGCCGCGGGCGGCGTCGATCAGTTCGGCGACGGCGCTGCCGACGGTGCGGGCGGCGAGCCAGGCGCGGTACTCGGCGCGGGCCGCGTTGGGGCGCAGCTGGGCGCAGCCGCGCAGCATGTCCTCGGCGGACTGCTCGATGTTGCCGGCCGGGCTCTGCGCGGCCACGCAGATCTGCTCCAGCTTGACCCACACCGCCCAGCTGCCCAGCGGGGTGAGGGTGGCCTGGCCGGCGCCGCAGGTGAGGGCGCCGACGCTGGCGAGGGCGGCGAGCGCCCAGTCGAGGAGCGGCGCGAGGGAGGCGGTCGGGGCGTCCGGCGCCTTGGCGGGCCCTACGGTGGCTGGCGGGGCGACCGGGGTTCCGGCGGGACCGGAGGCGGCGGGCGGGGCGACCGGCGTCCCGGCGGGACCGGAGGCAGCCGGGGCGACCGGCGTCCCGGCGGGCGCGGTATCCGGGGTTCCGGCGGGCTGGGCAGCGGCGGGCGCGGTGTCCGGAGTTCCGGCGGGACCGGAGGCAGCCGGGGCGACCGGCGTCCCGGCGGGCGCGGCGGGCGCGGCGGGCGCGGCGGGCTCGGCGGGCTCGGCGGGCTCGGCGGGGGGCGCGATACCGGGGGTTCCGGTGGATCCGGTGGGCCCGGTGGGGGGCTCGGTGCCGGGCTCGTAGGAGACCTCGCAGCGTTCGGTGCGCAGTTCGATGACCCGCTGCTGGAGCAGGTCGAGCAGCTGCTCGACCGGGACGGGTCCGGCGGACAGCTGGAGGAAGGAGAGCACCTGCGGCATGGCGGAGACGGCCTCCGCGACGGCGGCCGGCTCGTGCCCCGCGGGTTCGGGCAGGGCGAGCGACCAGGCGTCGAAGAGGGCGACCCAGCCGCGCAGCACGGCGCTGTCGTCCCGGTCCCAGGCGCGCAGCCGCCAGCCGGGGCGCGCGCTGTCGCCGTGCACCTCGACCAGTCCGGCCAGGCGTGCGGTGTCCCAGTCGGCGCGGACCTGCTCGGGGGTGAGCCCGAGGTCGGCGGCGGCACGGTCGGCGGTGGCGGCGGAGAGGGTGGCCTTGCCGTCTGCGGTGGCGGCGTCACGGCCGGGGCCCAGGGCGTTGTCCGCCCAGCGGGCGACGCGGACCGCGCCGGCCAGCTGGGTGCGGGCCATTTTCGCCAGCTCGGCGGCGGCGGGGGTGCCCTCCGGCGGCCGGGGTGCGGCGCGGCGCGGGCGCCGCTGGTTCACAGCTCTGGGGGCGGCGGCCAGGGGTCGAGGTCGGACGAGTCGGAGCCTGGAGTCGCGCGGGATACGGGACGTCACAGGGGCAGTCTTCCGGTTGACGGTCCGAAAACCCAAACGGAATGTCACGGCGGGCGACGGGACGGGCCGACGCACCGGGTTCCGAAGGGGGTGGACCGGCGGGTTTCGGCCAACCGCATGGTCACAACCGGAAGGCCCCCGGCCGTCCGCCGCGCGCCCGGTGCGCCCCGGCGTACGCCGTCACATCGGCGGGGTCGCATCAGGCCGCGTCAGGTCACGACGACAAGGTCACCGCATCGGGTCGCGTCGGGTCACCCCAGCAGCGTCACACCAGCAGCGTCACATCAGCGGCGTCAGGAAGCGCCGCAGCCGCTCCTCGTACGCCTTGGGGTCCGGGTTCCACATCGCCGCGTGCGGGGCGTCCGGCACGGTGTGCAGGGCGACCCGGTCGGGGCGGCGGGCGGCGAGCAGCCGGGAGAACTCCCAGGGGGCGACCCGGTCGCCGGGGCCGTGGACGATCAGCGTCGGCACGGCGAGCCGCTCGGGGTCGGTGATCTCGGCGACCCGGTCGGCATGCAGCCCCGCGCGGCCCTGGGCGGCGCGGACCGCGAGCGGCAGCAGCGGGGCGGGGGTGTGCCGGGCGCGGGCGAGGGCGCGCAGCGTGGCCTCCCAGCTGAGCACCGGCGAGTCGAGGATCAGCCCGGCGACGCGGTCGCGCACGGCGGAGTGCTCGGCGGCGCGCAGCGCCATGGTGGCGCCGGTGGACCAGCCGAGGAGGACGACGCGGCGGGCGCCGTAGCGCACGGCGTAGCGGATCGCCGCGTCCACGTCGCGCCACTCGCTCTCGCCGAGGTGGTTCAGGCCGTCGGCGGGGCGGGGCGCGCCGAGGTCGCCGCGGTAGGCGAGGGCCAGCACCGGAAGGCGGCGGCCGCGCAGGAAGCCCATCACGTTCATGGTGTGCTCGCGGGTGGTGCCCAGGCCGTGCACGGCGATCACCCAGGTGTCCCGGTCGCCGGGCAGGAACCAGGCGGGCAGCGCGCCGAGTTCGCCGGGCACGTCCACGTCGGCGTGGTCGAGGCCGAGCGCGGTGCGCGGGTTGCCGACGTACAGGTTGGGGGTGAGCCACACCTGGTCGCCGGGTGCGAGGGTGCCGTGCGTCACGCCGTCCAGGCGGCGTACGACGGTGTCGGCGGTGTGCGCCGCCGCCCGCAGGACGGGCCCCACGACTGCGTGCGAACCGTCGCCCGCGAGGCCGTAGGTGCCGGGGCGCAGCGAGGCCAGGTCGCGGGTGAGCGTGATCTGGCCGGCCGCGGTGCCGTGCACGGTGAGCCGCGGTTCGGTGGGCAGCGGCCGGCTGCCGGACACCTTCAGCGCGACATCGCTGGCGAGCCGCCCGGCGGCCACGGATGCCAGGCCGGCGGCCACGACGGCGGTGACCGCGGCGGCGGTCGCTTTGAGGGGGCGCACGGCACCAGTGTCACGGGGGGTGCGGTGCCCGGCCAGTGGAGAGGCGGGGTGGAGTGATGGGGGGAGATACCGGGATGAAAGGTGCAGGGCCGAGGTCAGGTCGCGGAGCGGAGAGCTGAGCGGGGCGCCGCTCGGGGAGCTGTGGGACACGGGTCACCTCCGTTGGCCGTATCCCTTCAGGCGTTCCCCGACTTCGGCGAGTTGTGCCTCCGTCAGCAGAGACGGGGTCAGCCCCGGCACCGAGGAGGCGGTCAGCCAGAGCCGGCACATCCACTCCAGCTGGGCGGTGCGGTCGTACGCCTGGTCGAGGGTGGCGCCGTAGGTGAGGGTGCCGTGGTTCTGGAGGAGGCAGCCGGAGCGGCCGTCGAGGGCCTGGAGCATGTGCGCGGCCAACGCGTCGGTGCCGTAGGCGGCGTACGGCGCCACGCGTACGGGTCCGCCGAGGGCGGCGGCCATGTAGTGGACCAGCGGCAGCTCGGGCACCAGCATGGAGACCGCGGTGGCGTGCACGGCGTGGGTGTGGACGACCGCCTGTGCGCCGGTGGTGCGGTAGACCGCGAGGTGCATGGGCAGCTCACTGGTCGGCACCAGCGTGCCGAGCACCTGACGGCCGGTGAGGTCCACGCCGGTGATGTCGTCCGGGGTGAGCCGGTCGTAGGGCACACCCGAGGGGGTGACCAGTACCACGTCCCCGACGCGCGCGGAGACATTCCCGGAGGTGCCGACGACCAGCCCGTCGGCGACGCTCCGCCGCGCCGTCGCCACCAGCTCCGCCCACCGCCGGGCCGCTTCCCCGCCCGCTTCTCCGCCCGTCTCCCGCAGCTTGGAGGTCATGTCCGCGATCCTGCCAGCCGCTTGTACACCAGGTGGCCGGTCGCCGCATTTCCGCCCGCGGTTTCGCACCCCCAAAAGGGTGTATATCAGGCCAAACGCTAAAAATCTCCCCAGATTCAACGATCAGCGGCCCTTGAATGAGCCCTCCTGCCCGCCGGGCGATCCGGTCGTCCGTCATTTCCGGGGAGTTGGCACATGGCCCGTGACCGCATCCACCTCCGCCGCCGCGCCGGTGCCCTCGCGGCGACCGCGGCGGCACTCGCCCTGACCTGCGCCACCGCCGCCGCGGCCGGTCCCTCGGACCGGATCGCGAGCCTGCCGAAGGGGCACGACGTGTCGTCCCACCAGCGGAACGTGGACTGGCCGGCCGCCCGGTCCGGCGGGGCGCGCTTCGTCTACGTCAAGGCGACCGAGTCCACGGGCTACCGCAACCCCTATTTCGACCAGCAGTACGACGGTGCGCGCGACGCCGGGCTGATCCGCGGCGCCTACCACTTCGCGCTGCCCGACAGGTCCTCCGGCGCCCGGCAGGCCAGGTACTTCGTGGCGCACGGCGGCGACTGGCGGCCGGACGGCTGGACGCTGCCGCCCGCGCTGGACATCGAGTACAACCCGTACAGCGCGAAGCACCCCTGCTACAGGCTGGGCTGGAAGCGCATGAAGTCCTGGATCTGGTCGTTCAGCGACGAGGTGGTCCGCGAGACCGGCCGCCGTCCCGTGATCTACACCACGGCCCACTGGTGGAAGCAGTGCACCGGCGACAGCCACGCCTTCGCCTCCCGCCACCCCCTGTGGGTCGCCAGCCACGGCTCCTCGGGACCGGGCAGGCTGCCGGGCGGCTGGCAGTCCTGGACCTTCTGGCAGTACGCCACCGCGGGCCGGCTGCCGGGTGACCAGAATCTCTTCAACGGCAGTTCCAGCGGGCTGCGGACCTTCGCCGCGGGCTGGTAGCCCAAGGGGCGCATGGGCACGTCCGGTTCGGAGCGGGGAAGCGGAGCCGCACACCCCCGTTGCGGACACCCCCGTGCCCGCCCCAGTTCATCTTCCGTTCACCCAGGTTGCCTACGTTCATCCGGACAACGACCTCGAACGATTGCCTGGGTAAATGGAAAGCTTCTCGCTGATCCTCGCGATTGTGGTGGTTACCGCACTCGCGTTTGATTTCACGAACGGTTTCCACGACACCGCGAACGCGATGGCCACCACCATCTCCACAGGCGCGATGAAGCCGAAGCTCGCGGTAGCCATGTCCGCCACCCTCAACCTGGTGGGCGCCTTCCTCTCCGTGGAGGTCGCCAACACGATCTCCAAGGGTCTCGTCGACGAGAGCGGCATCCGTCCCGAAGTCATCTTCGCCGCCCTGGTCGGCGCGATCCTCTGGAACCTGCTGACCTGGCTGGTGGGCCTGCCCTCCAGTTCCTCGCACGCGCTGATGGGCGGTCTGATCGGCGCGGCCGTCGCCTCCGCCGGATTCGGCGCCGTGCACGGCGGCGTGCTGGTCACCAAGGTGCTGCTGCCCGCGGTCGCCGCGCCGGTCGTGGCCGGTGTCGCCGCGCTGGTGGCGACCCGGTTCTCCTACGCCGCCGGCGACAAGACCGGGGGCGAGGCCACCCGCAAGGGCTTCCGCGCCGGCCAGGTCGCCTCGGCCGCGCTGGTCTCCCTCGCGCACGGCACCAACGACGCGCAGAAGACGATGGGCGTCATCACCCTCGCGCTGATCGCGGGCGGTGCCATCGCCCCCGGCTCCAACCCTCCCACCTGGGTGATCCTTTCCGCGGGCCTGGCCATCGCGCTCGGCACCTACATCGGCGGCTGGCGCATCATCCGCACGATGGGCACGGGCCTGACCGATCTGGAGCCCCGTCAGGGCTTCGCCGCGCAGACCAGCGCCGCGACCGCCATCCTGGCCTCCTCCCACCTCGGCTTCTCCCTCTCCACCACCCACGTCGTCTCCGGCGCGGTGATGGGTGCGGGCCTCGGCCGCAAGGGCGGTGTGGTCCGCTGGTCCACCGCGACCCGGATGACCGTCGCCTGGGTGCTCACCCTGCCGGCCGCCGCGCTGGTCGGCGCGGGCGCCGAGGCCGTCACCGAACTCGGTGACGGGGGCACCGCCGCGGTCGCCGTCTTCCTGGTCGCCGCGAGCGCCTGGATCTACAAGCTGTCCCGGCGCGAGGTCATCGACCACACCAACGTGGTCGCCGAGCCGGCCGCGGAGCCGTCCGGCGTGGTGACCACCGCCATCGCCGCGGTGACCCCGCCGCCCGCCGGCTCGATCGCCGACGACCTGACGGCCACCATCCCCGCCCCCGCGCCGGTCCCGGCCGCCGAGCAGACGGCCTCCGCCGTCCCGCCGGCCGCCACCGTCTGACCCCCAGCCCGTTCACCAAGGAAGCAACCCCATGAAGATCGACTGGGCGGCCATCGGCTCCGTCTTCGGCGTCAGCCTCGCCTTCACGGTGGGCCTGGTGGTCCTGTTCACCCTCGGCATCAACGGCCTGGCCCGGCGCGAGAAGGCCGCGGCCGAGGGCGGCTCCGCCACGCTCGCCGTCACCGGCGCCTACGTCTGCTTCGCGGCCTGCGCGGCGGCGGTGGCGTACGGCATCCTCCTGATCGTCTCCAAGTCCTGAGCCGTCAGGGCCCCGCAGCGCCCTGACACCGAAAGCGTCCTGGCACCGAAAGGGCCCTGACCTCGAAGGTGTCACGGCCCGCACCACCCCGGCAGTCCCCCAGGCTCCCCTCCGCCACCCGCGGCAGGGGAGCCTTCGGCATGCCCGGCCACCCCGCGCGGTGTGGGGATCTGCACACTCCCGCAGGTCAACGGCAAGTTGACGGCCGTTCCGGGCGCATGGTGGACTGCCCACGCCATCTACGGCAGCAGGAGAGGAAGCCGGTGCGAATCCGGCGCGGTCCCGCCACTGTCACCGGGGAAGAACCCCCGGAGAGCCAGGAACTCTCGCCGCCGGATCACGTCGAACCAGGGCGCGGACACCCTGAGTGAGGACACATCGCCATGCTCGGCTGCCGAACGACCAGTACCAGGACCACTGTCGCGGTGCCCACGGCCGGCTGAGCCGATGGCCGCCGATCGCAGTTACGCGTACGGCGCCGCCGCCGGACTCCTCGGCGACCTCCTCCTCGGCGATCCCCGCCGCGGGCATCCGGTCGCCGCGTTCGGGCGTGCGGCCGCCGCCGTGGAAGGCGCGTTGTGGCACGACCACCGCGGCTGGGGCGCCCTGCACACCACCGTGTGCGCCGGTGGCGCCGTCGCGCTCGGAGCGCTGGCCGCACGCGTCGCCCGCCCCTCCCCCACCGCCGCCGTCGCCCTGACCGCCGCGGCCGCCTGGTCCGTCGTCGGCGGCACCTCCCTCGCCCGCGAGGCGCGGGCGATCGGCCGCGCCCTCGCGGCCGGGGACGTCGAGGCGGCCCGCGCCCGGCTGCCGCACCTGTGCGGCCGGGACCCGCAGGCGCTGGACGCCGACGGGATCGCGCGGGCCGTGGTCGAGTCGGTCGCCGAGAACACCTCCGACGCGGTCGTGGGCGCCCTGGTGTGGGGCGCGGCCGCCGGGGTGCCGGGGCTGCTCGGCTTCCGGGCCGTCAACACCCTGGACGCGATGTCGGGTCACAAGTCCCCCAGGTACCGCCGCTTCGGCTGGGCGTCCGCGCGCCTGGACGACGTGGCCGGCTGGCCGGGGGCCCGGCTGACCGCCGTACTCGCCGCCGCGGCCGGACCCGATCCGCGCGGCGCCGTACGGGCCTGGCGCGCGGACGCCCGCCGGCATCCGAGCCCCAACGCCGGTCCCGTGGAGGCCGCTTTCGCGGGCGCCCTCGGTGTGCGCCTGGGCGGCACCCTCTCCTACGGCGGCCGGACCGAGCACCGTCCCGTGCTCAACGGCGTCACGGGGCGGGCCGTCCGGGTCCCCGACATCGAGCGCGCGGTACGGCTCTCCCGCCGCGTCGGCCTGCTCGCGCTCGGCACCACACTCGCCGCGCGCCACCTCGTCAACGGGCTGAAGGGACGCGGGAAGTGAACGGTGGTCTCCTCGTCGCCGGCACCACCTCCGACGCAGGCAAGAGCGTCGTGACGGCCGGGATCTGCCGGTGGCTGGTGCGCCAGGGCGTGAAGGTCGCGCCGTTCAAGGCGCAGAACATGTCCCTGAACTCCTTCGTCACCCGCGAGGGCGCCGAGATCGGGCGCGCCCAGGCCATGCAGGCCCAGGCCTGCCGGATCGAACCGACCGCGCTGATGAACCCGGTGCTGCTCAAGCCGGGCGGCGAACAGAGCAGCCAGGTGGTGCTGCTGGGCAGGCCGGTGGGCGAGCTGAGCGCGCGCGGCTACCACGGCGGGCGCCAACAGCGGCTGCTGGGAACGGTTTTGGACTGCCTGGCCGAGCTGCGCGGGCAGTACGACGCGGTGATCTGCGAGGGCGCGGGCAGCCCGGCCGAGATCAATCTGCGCCGCACCGACATCGTCAACATGGGCATCGCGCGCGGCGCCCGGCTGCCCGTGCTCGTCGTCGGCGACATCGACCGCGGCGGCGTCTTCGCCTCCTTCTTCGGCACCCTCGCCCTGCTCTCGCCCGAGGACCAGGAACTGGTCGCCGGGTTCCTGGTGAACAAGTTCCGCGGCGATGTCTCGCTGCTGGAACCGGGCCTGGACATGCTCAAGGGCCTCACCGGGCGCCCGGCGTACGGCGTGCTGCCCTTCCAGCACGGTCTCGGCATCGACGAGGAGGACGGCCTGCGCGTCTCGCTGCGGGGCGCGGTGCGCGAGTCGGCCACAGCTCCCCCGCTCGGCGCGGACGTGCTGCGCGTCGCCGTCTGCGCGATCCCGCTGATGTCCAACTTCACGGACGTGGACGCGCTGGCCGCCGAACCCGGCGTCGTGGTGCGCTTCGTGGACCGCCCGGAGGAGCTGGCCGACGCCGATCTGGCCGTCGTCCCCGGCACCCGCGGCACGGTCCGGGCGCTGCGGTGGCTGCGCGAGCGCGGCCTCGCCGGCGCGCTCGCCCGCAGGGCCGCCGAACACCGGCCCGTGCTCGGCATCTGCGGCGGCTTCCAGATCCTCGGCGAGCACATCGAGGACGAGGTCGAGTCGCGGGCCGGGGCGGTCACCGGACTCGGACTGCTGCCCGTGCGGGTGCGCTTCGCCCGCGAGAAGACCCTCGCCCGCCCCCGTGGGCAGGCCCTCGGCGAACCGGTCGAGGGCTACGAGATCCACCACGGCGTCGCCCGGATCGACGGCGGCGAAGCCTTCCTGGACGGCTGCCGGGTGGGCACCACCTGGGGCACCCACTGGCACGGCGCACTGGAGTCGGACGGCTTCCGCCGGGCCTTCCTGCGCGAGGTGGCCGCCGCCGCGGGCCGCCGCTTCGTGCCCGCGCCGGACACCTCCTTCGCCGCGCTGCGTGAGAAGCAGCTCGACCGGCTCGGCGACCTGATCGAACAGCACGCGGACACGGACGCGCTGTGGCGGCTCATCGAGTCCGGCGCGCCGCAAGGACTGCCCTTCATCCCACCGGGAGCGCCCGCATGAGCACAGTGTTGTTGTTGTCCACCGCCGACACCGATCTGCTGGCGGCGCGGGCGTGTGGCGCCGGCTATCTGATCGGCAACCCCACCCGCGTCGACGTCGCCGGGGAGCTGCCGCGGCTGCTGGCCGGCGCCGACCTCGCCGTCGTACGCCTCCTCGGCGGCAAGCGCGCCTGGGAGGACGGGCTGGCCGCGCTGAAGGCGTCCGGTGTCCCGGCGGTGCTGCTGGGCGGCGAGACGGTGCCGGACGCGGAGCTGATGGCCGAGTCGACCGTGCCCGCCGGGGTGGTGGCGGAGGCGCTGCGCTACCTGGTCGAGGGCGGCCCGGACAATCTGCGGGAGCTGTCCCGGTTCCTGTCCGACACCGTGCTGCTGACCGGCGAGGGCTTCGAGGAGCCGCGCCGGATGCCGGAGTACGGCGTCCACGGCGCCTACGAGATCCAGGACGGCCGCCCGACGGTGGGCGTGCTGTTCTACCGGGCCCATGAACTCAGCGGCAACACCGCCTTCGTGGACACCCTGTGCGCGGCGATCGAGGCTCAGGGCGCCAACGCCCTCCCGGTGTACTGCGGCTCGCTGCGCGGCGCGGACGCCGGGCTGTACGAGCTGCTGGGCCGGGCCGACGCGCTGGTGGCCACCGTGCTCGCGGCCGGCGGCACACACGCCTCCGAGGCGTCGGCGGGCGGCGACGAGGAAGCCTGGGACATCGGCGCCCTCGCGGATCTCGACATCCCTGTGCTGCAAGGGCTCTGCCTCACCTCCTCGCGCGCCGCGTGGGACGCGTCGGACGCCGCGCTCTCCCCCATGGACGCGGCGATGCAGGTCGCCATCCCGGAGTTCGACGGCCGACTGATCACCGTGCCGTTCTCCTTCAAGGAGCAGGGCCCCGACGAGGTCCCGGTGTACGTCGCCGACCCCGAGCGGGCCGCGCGGGTCGCCGGGATCGCCGTGCGCCACGCGCGCCTCGGGTACAAGCCGAACGCCGCCAAACGCGTCGCCCTCGTCTTCACCGCGTACCCGACGAAGCACTCCCGCGTCGGCAACGCGGTCGGCCTGGACACGCCCGCGTCGGCGGTCCGGGTGCTGGACGCGCTGCGGGACGCCGGGTACTCGCTGACCGAATACCCCTCCGGCGGCGACGAGTTGATCCACCGGCTGATCGAGGCCGGCGGGCACGACGTGGAGTGGCTGACCGAGGAGCAGCTGGCCGCCGCGCCCGCGCGGGTGCCGCTGGCCGACTACCGGGCCTGGTTCGAGAGGCTCGACCCCGAGCTGCGGGAGGCGATGACCGAGGCGTGGGGCGAGCCGCCGGGCAACCTGTACGTGGACGGCGACGACATCGTGCTCGCCTCCCTTCGGTTCGGCAACGTGGTCGTGATGATCCAGCCGCCGCGCGGCTTCGGCGAGAACCCGATCGCGATCTACCACGACCCCGACATGCCGCCCTCCCACCACTACCTGGCGGCCTACCGCTGGCTGGAGCACAGCTTCGGCGCGGACGCGATCGTGCACATGGGCAAGCACGGCACCATGGAGTGGCTGCCGGGCAAGGGCCTCGGCCTGTCCCGCGGCTGCGCGCCGGACGCGGTGCTCGGCGAACTCCCGCTGATCTACCCGTTCATCGTCAACGACCCCGGCGAGGGCACCCAGGCCAAGCGGCGCGGGCACGCCACCGTGGTGGACCACCTGGTGCCGCCGATGGCCCGCGCCGACACCTACGGCGACCTCGCCAAGCTGGAACAGCTGCTGGACGAGTACGCGCTCGTCTCCGACCTCGACCCGGCGAAGGCGCCGGCCGTCCGCGCCCAGATCTGGACCCTGGTCAAGGCCGCCGAGCTCCACCACGACCTGCATGTGGACGAGCAGCCGGACGACGAGGCGTTCGACGAGTTCGTGATGCACATCGACGGCTATCTGTGCGAGATCAAGGACGTGCAGATCCGCGACGGGCTGCACATCCTCGGCGGCGGCCCGGTCGGCGAGCCCCGCGTCAACCTCGTCCTCGCCGTGCTGCGCGCCTCCCAGGTGTGGGGCGGCCGGGCGAATGCGCTGCCCGGCCTGCGGGCCGCTCTCGCCGAACATTTCGGGCTGGTGGAGAAGGAGTTGCTGGCCGGGCCGGGCGCGCCCGTGAAGGTGCCGGTGGAGCTGACGGACCTGGTGGCGGGGCCGGCGCGGACGGCCGCCGACGCGATCGATCTGCTGGAGGGGCTGTGCCGGCGGATCGCGGAGGGCATGGAGGCGCGCGACTGGGCGCGCGAGGCGGTGCGGGGCGTCGTACGGGGCGTGCTCGGCGGTGTCGAACTCCCGGACGCGGTGGCCGTGCTGGAGTTCGCCTGCGACGAGGTCGTGCCCCGGCTCGCGCGCACCACGGACGAGATCGGGCACATCCTGCGGGCGCTGGACGGCGGTTACGTCCCGGCGGGCCCGTCCGGTTCGCCGACCCGCGGCCTGGTGAACGTGCTGCCGACCGGCCGTAACTTCTACTCCGTCGACCCCAAGGCGATCCCGTCCCGGCTGAGCTGGGAGGTCGGGCAGTCGCTCGCGGACTCGCTGGTGCAGCGGTATCTGGCCGACACCGGCGCGTACCCGAAGTCCGTCGGCCTGACGGTCTGGGGCACGTCCGCGATGCGCACCCAGGGCGACGACATCGCCGAGATCCTGGCGCTGCTGGGCTGCCGTCCGGTCTGGGACGACGCCTCGCGCCGGGTGACCGGCTTCGAGGTGATCCCGCCGGCCGAGCTGGGGCGCCCGCGCATCGACGTCACGGTCCGCATCTCCGGCTTCTTCCGGGACGCGTTCCCGCACGTGGTCGGGCTGATCGACGACGCGGTGCGCGCGGTGGCCGAGCTGGACGAGCCGGCCGAGGCCAACTACGTACGGGCGCACGTGGACGAGGACAGCGCCGGGCACGGCGACCGGCGCCGGGCCACGGCCCGCATCTTCGGCTCCAAGCCGGGCGCGTACGGCGCGGGGCTGCTGCCGCTGATCGACGCGCGGAACTGGCGCTCGGACGCGGACCTCGCCGAGGTGTACGCGGTGTGGGGCGGCTACGCGTACGGCAGGGGCCTGGACGGGCGGGCGGCGCGCGGGGACATGGAGACGGCGTTCAAGCGGATCGCGGTGGCGGCGAAGAACGTCGACACGAGAGAGCATGACATCGCGGACGCCGACGACTACTTCCAGTACCACGGCGGCATGGTCGCCATGGTGCGGCACCTGACGGGGGCCAACCCCGAGGCGTACGTGGGCGATTCGGCCGTGCCGGACCAGGTGAAGACGCGCACGCTGGGCGAGGAGACGCACCGCGTCTTCCGGGCGCGGGTGGTCAACCCGCGCTGGATGGCGGCGATGCGCCGGCACGGGTACAAGGGCGCCTTCGAGATGGCGGCGACCGTGGACTACCTGTTCGGGTACGACGCCACGGCGGGCGTGGTGGACGACTGGATGTACGAGAAGCTGTCCGCCGAGTACGTCTTCGACCCGGAGAACAGCGCCTTCATGCGGCAGTCGAATCCCTGGGCTCTGAGAGGCGTCACCGAACGCTTGCTGGAGGCCGCCGACCGGGGCCTGTGGGCGGAGCCGGACCAGGAAACCCTGGACCGGCTCCGGGCGACCTACCTCAAGCTTGAGGGAGATCTGGAGGGAGACGAGTGATCTCCCGGGGAAACCCCGCAGCGGCGGGGACCACACCGAGTAGGACTTGGACCCGGAGAAACGGGACGGACCACCCCCGCAGCGGCAGGGAGCACGCCGCTACTTTGACCGGCCATCGGCCTGGCCACGGGCCGCTCCACCCTGATCCACCCGAAGGAGTGATCACCGCATGAGCACGCCCTATCCCTTCACTGCTGTCGTCGGGCAGGACGATCTGCGGCTGGCCTTGCTGCTCAACGCCGTCAGCCCCGCGGTCGGTGGAGTCCTGGTCCGGGGCGAGAAGGGCACCGCGAAGTCGACGGCGGTACGGGCCCTGTCCGCGCTGCTGCCCGCGGTGGCCGTGGTGCCCGGATGCCGGTTCTCCTGTGATCCGGGGGCGCCGGATCCGGGGTGCCCGGACGGGCCGCACGAAGCGGGGCCCGGTGCCGAACGGGCCGCGCGGATGGTCGAGTTGCCCGTCGGCGCCTCGGAGGACCGGCTGGTCGGGGCGCTGGACATCGAGCGGGCGCTCGCGGAGGGCGTGAAGGCGTTCGAGCCGGGCCTGCTGGCCGACGCGCACCGCGGGATCCTGTACGTGGACGAGGTCAACCTCCTCCACGACCACCTGGTCGACCTGCTGCTGGACGCGGCGGCGATGGGCGCCTCGTACGTGGAGCGCGAGGGCGTGTCCGTGCGGCACGCCTCGAAGTTCCTGCTCGTCGGGACCATGAACCCGGAGGAGGGCGAGCTGCGGCCGCAGCTGCTCGACCGGTTCGGGCTGACCGTGGAGGTCGCCGCCTCGCGGGAGCCGGACCAGCGGGTGGAGGTCGTACGACGGCGCCTCGCGTACGACGACGACCCCGCCGCCTTCGCCGCGCGCTGGGCCGGCGAGGAGGCCGCCGTACGGCAACGGATCGTCGCGGCACGGGAGTTGCTGCCCCAGGTGCGCCTGGGTGACGCGGCGCTGCGGCAGATCGCGGCGACCTGCGCGGCCTTCGAGGTGGACGGCATGCGCGCCGACATCGTGATGGCGCGCACGGCGACCGCGCTGGCGGCGTGGGCGGGGCGGACCGACGTGCTCGCCGAGGATGTGCGCCAGGCCGCGCTGCTGGCCTTGCCTCATCGTCGGCGTCGTGCGCCCTTCGACGCCCCCGGACTCGACGAGGACAAGCTGGACGAGACGCTGGAGCGGTCCGCCGGGCAGGACGGGGACGGCGACGACGATCCCGACGGCCCCGGCGGGGGCGGGCAGCCCGCGCCCGAGTCCGGTCCCGAGGGCGGCGGGGACTCCGCCGCGCGGCCCGAGGCCGGTGAGGGCGGGGAGTCGCGGCCCGCCGGTGCCGGTGCGGGTGAGCAGGCTCCGGTGCGGGCGGCCGAGCCGTTCCGGACCAAGGTGCTCAGCGTGCCCGGCATCGGGGAGGGTGCCGCCGGGCGGCGTTCGCGGGCGCGGACCGAGCACGGGCGCACCACAGGCGCGCGGCGACCGCAGGGCGCCCTGACCAAGCTGCACCTGGCGGCGACCGTGCGGGCGGCGGCGCCGTACCAGCGGGCACGGGGGCGCAGCGGGCCGGGGCTGGTGATCCGCCGGGACGATCTGCGGCAGGCCAGCCGGGAGGGGCGCGAGGGCAACCTCGTGCTGTTCGTCGTGGACGCCTCGGGGTCGATGGCGGCCCGGCAGCGGATGGGCGCGGTGAAGGGTGCCGTGCTGTCGCTGCTGCTCGACGCGTATCAGCGGCGGGACAAGGTGGGTCTGGTGACCTTCCGGGGCTCGGGCGCGGACGTGGCGCTGCCGCCGACGTCCTCGGTGGACGCGGCGGCCGTACGGCTGGAGTCGCTGCCCACGGGGGGCCGTACCCCGCTCGCGGCCGGGCTGCTCAAGGCGCACGAGGTGCTGCGGGTGGAGCGGCTGCGGGATCCGGCGCGGCGGGCGCTGCTGGTCGTCGTCACGGACGGCCGGGCCACGGGTGGTCCGGAGCCGGTCGCGCTGGCCGGGCGGGCGGCGCGGCTGTTCGCGGCCGAGCAGGTCGCCTCGGTGGTCGTGGACTGCGAGTCGGGGCCGGTGCGGCTCGGGCTTGCCGGGCAGCTCGCGGGTGAACTCGCCGGTACGGCGGTCACGTTGGACGAGTTGCGGGCGGACGCGATCGCCGGGTTGGTGCGGGATGTGCAGGGGACGTCGAGGAGGGCCGCGTAGTGCCGCAGGGACAGCCGAGTGTCGTACCGGACGACGGTCTGACGACCCGTCAGCGTCGTAACCGGCCGCTGGTCGTGGTGCACACGGGCGTCGGCAAGGGGAAGTCGACCGCCGCGTTCGGGCTGGCGCTGCGGGCCTGGAACCAGGGGTGGCCCATCGGGGTGTTCCAGTTCGTCAAGTCGGCGAAGTGGAGGGTCGGCGAGGAGAACGCGCTGCGGGTGCTCGGTGCCTGTGGCGAGGGCGGCCGCGTGGACTGGCACAAGATGGGCGAGGGCTGGTCCTGGGTGCAGCGGGACGCGCAGCTGGACAACGAGGAGAAGGCGCGGGAGGGCTGGGAGCAGGTCAAGCGGGACCTGGCGGCCGAGACGTACCGGTTCTACGTGCTGGACGAGTTCGCGTACCCGATGCACTGGGGTTGGGTGGACACCGAGGAGGTCGTTCAGGTGCTGCGCGACCGGCCCGGCACCCAGCATGTGGTGATCACCGGGCGGAACGCGCCGGCCGCGCTCGTGGATTTCGCGGATCTGGTGACCGACATGTCCAAGGTCAAGCACCCCATGGATGTGGGGCAGAAGGGGCAGAAGGGCATCGAGTGGTGACATCGTCGGTGCCCCGGCTGGTCATCGCCGCGCCCTCGTCGGGCAGCGGCAAGACCACCGTGGCCACGGGGCTGATGGCCGCGTTCGCCGCGCGGGGGCTCGCCGTGTCCCCGCACAAGGTCGGGCCGGACTACATCGACCCCGGATACCACGCGCTGGCGACCGGGCGGCCGGGGCGGAACCTGGACGCGTACCTGTGCGGACCGGAGCTGGTCGCGCCGCTGTTCCTGCACGGGGCGCGGGGGTGTGACCTCGCCGTGGTCGAGGGCGTGATGGGGCTGTACGACGGTGCGGCCGGGGAGGGTGAGCTGGCGTCCACCGCGCACGTGGCGAAGCTGCTGGGGGCGCCGGTGGTGCTGGTGGTGGACGCGTCCGCGCAGTCGCGGTCGGTGGCGGCGCTGGTGCACGGGTTCGTGTCCTGGGATCCGGGGGTGCGGGTCGGGGGCGTGATCCTGAACAAGGTGGGGTCCGGGCGGCACGAGGAGTTGTTGCGGGAGGCGCTGGACTCCGTGGGGGTGCCGGTGCTGGGCGCGCTGCGGCGGGCGCGGCCGGTGGAGACGCCGTCGCGGCATCTGGGGCTGGTGCCGGTGGCCGAGCGGCGGGCGCTTGCGGTGGACGCCGTTTCGGAGATGGCGGCGCTGGTGTCCCGTGGCTGCGACCTGCCCGCACTGGAGCGGCTGGCGCGCACCGCGGGGCCCGTCCCAGGCGACCCCGCCCCCTGGACCCCCGCCTTGCCGCCCACCCACGACCACCTGTCTCGGCCGGCTGAAAGGCCCAGACCCAGAATCGCCGTCGCCGGAGGTCCCGCCTTCACCTTCTCCTACGCCGAGCACGCCGAGCTGCTCACCGCCGCCGGAGCCGAGGTCGTCGTCTTCGATCCGCTGCGGGACGAGGAACTGCCCGACGCAACCGCCGGGTTGGTCATCGGTGGCGGGTTTCCCGAGGTGTACGCGGCCGAGTTGTCCGGCAATGAGCCGTTGCGCAAGGCCGTCGCCGAACTCGCCGCGGCCGGGGCGCCGATCGCGGCCGAGTGCGCCGGACTGCTGTATCTGTGCCGGGAGTTGGACGGCCGTCCGATGTGCGGCGTGCTGGACGCCACCGCGCGGATGGCGGAGCGGCTCACGCTCGGGTACCGGGACGCCGTGGCCGTCGGGGACAGCGCGCTGGCCGCCGCCGGGACGCGGATGCGGGGGCACGAGTTCCACCGCACCGTGGTGGAGCCGGGAGCCGGTGCCGTGCCCGCCTGGGGGATCCGGGGCCGGCAGCGGCGGGCCGAGGGTTTTGTACAGCGGGGCGTGCA
This sequence comes from Streptomyces sp. NPDC043952, assembly GCF_056435325.1. Classification (NCBI taxonomy): domain Bacteria; kingdom Bacillati; phylum Actinomycetota; class Actinomycetes; order Kitasatosporales; family Streptomycetaceae; genus Streptomyces; species Streptomyces sp. NPDC043952. The sequence continues at coordinate 83,152 of NZ_JBWKES010000019.1, read as the reverse complement.
CGCGAGTTATCTGCACACGCACTGGGCGTCCGAGCCCGGCGTGGCCCGTCGGTTCGTGGAGAGGTGCCGGACGTCATGAGCAGCAGGCTGATCGGTGTCGGGGTCGGCCCCGGAGACCCGGAGCTGGTGACCGTGAAGGGGGTCAACGCGCTGCGGGCGGCCGAGGTGGTCGTCGTACCCGTGATGGACAGCGGGGAACGCGGGCGGGCCGAGGCGACCGTGGCGCACTACGTGTCCGGCGAGAAGATCGTCCGCGTGGTGTTCGCGCTGAACGAGCGGAGCGACCGGGCGCGCCGGGAGGCCGCCTGGGACGCGGCGGGCGCGCGGGTCGCGGAGCTGCTGGGGCGGCACGGCTCGGTCGCGTTCGCCACCATCGGGGACCCGAACGTGTACTCGACGTTCACGTATCTCGCGCAGACCATCGCGGAGCTGGTGCCGGGCGTCGTCGTGGAGACCGTGCCGGGGATCACCGCCATGCAGGATCTCGCGGCGCGCTCCGGTGCCGTGCTGACCGAGGGCACCGAGCCGCTGACGCTGGTGCCGGTGACGGCGGGCGCGGCGGTGCTGGAGGAGGCGCTGGCCGGTCCGGGGACCGTCGTGGCGTACAAGTTCGGGCGGCAGGCCGCCGAGGTCGCCGGGGCGCTGGCGCGGGCCGGGCGGCTCGACGACGCGGTGTGGGGTTCGGCGCTGGGGCTGCCGGAGGAGTCGGTGCGGCCCGCGGCGGAGCTGGACGGTTCGCCGCTGCCGTATCTGTCGACGCTGATCGCGCCGCCGCGGCGGGACGGCGGGCGGGGCGGGAAGCTGTGAGCGGTGTCCGGCGGCCGGCGCGGTCAGCCGGAGATGCCGACCACCAGCCAGATGAACGCGGCTCCGGCGACCGTGCACAGCAGGGTGGAGCGGGCGGGGTGCTCGTGGTGGGCCTCGGGCAGGATCTCGGCGGCGGCGAGGTAGAGCAGGACGCCGCCGAAGAGGCCGAGATAGCCGCCGAGCACCGGTTCGGGAATGTGGAAGAAGACGGTCGACAGCGCGCCGATCAGGGGTGCGCAGGCGTCCGCGACCAGCATGCCGATGGCGCGGCGGCGGGCGTTGCCGTACAGGCTGGTGATGGTGAAGGTGTTGAAGCCGTCGGCGAAGTCGTGGGCGATCACGGCGAGCGCGACGGCCGTGCCCATGCCGCCGCCGACCTGGAAGGCGGCGCCGATCGCGACGCCGTCCATGACGCTGTGGCCCACCATGGCGCCGGCCGCCGTGAGGCCCACCTCGGGCGCCCGGTGGTGGTCGTGCTCGTCCCCGCCGTGGGCGGCCTGGCGCGCGGCGAGGGTGCGTTCCACGAGGTGGGCCAGGAGGAAGCCGGTCACGAACAGCAGCAGGGCCGCGGGGACGCCGAAGATCTCGCGGTCGGCGGCGCGCAGCGCCTCCGGCAGCAGGTCGAGGCCGACCACGCCCAGCATCAGACCGCCGGCGAGTCCCAGAACGAGATGCCGACGGTCGGTCACTCGCTGAGCCGTCCAGCCGCCGGCCAGCGTCATCAGGAACGCGCCGAGCGCGACGAAGACCGCCATAGGCACTTGCTATCCGATGAAGGCGCCTTCGCGCACATCGGGCACCTCGCATATCGCCTCGCATTCTGACATTTCACCCCGCTACTGCCGTGTGCTTTCCGTACGAGAGGACTTTTCCGATGGCCGACGCTTCCGCAGATCCGATGGCCGACGCCCCCACAGGTCCGGCGGCCGAGGCCCCCGCGGAGGCGCCCGCCGGGGCGCCCCTCGGCAAGGTGACCTTCGTCGGAGCGGGCCCCGGCGCCGCCGATCTGCTGACCTTCCGGGCCGCGCGGGCGATCGCCGAGGCGGACGTGGTGATCTGGGCGGCGAGCCTGGTGCAGGCGGAGGTGCTGGAGCACGCGCGCGCCGACGCGGAGGTGCTGGACTCGGCGGCCATGTCCCTGGAGCAGGTCGTCGCGGTCTACGCGCGGGCGCACGCCGAGGGCCTGAAGGTGGCACGGATCCACTCCGGCGATCCGGCGCTGTGGGGCGGCACCCAGGAGCAGCTGGACCGGTGCGCGGAGCTGGGCATCGCCACCGAGGTGGTGCCCGGCGTGTCGGCGTTCTCCGCGGTGGCCGCCCTGGCCGGGCGCGAGCTGACGATCCCCGAGGTCGCGCAGTCCGTCGTGCTGACCCGGCTCGGCGGCGGCAAGACGCCGATGCCGCCCGGCGAGGAGGTGCGCGAGTTCGCCCGGCACGGCACCACGATGGCGGTGTTCCTGTCGGCGGCGCGCAGCGGTCAGCTGGTGCGGGAGCTGCTGGAGGGCGGCTATCCCACGTCCACGCCGGTGATCGTCGCCTACCAGGCGACCTGGCCTCAGGAACTGGTCGTGCGGTGCACGGTCGGCACGCTGGAGGAGACGGTCAAGGAGCACAAGCTCTGGAAGCACACGCTGTTCCTGGTCGGGCCCGCGCTGGCCGCGCGGGGCACCCGCTCGCACCTGTACCACCCCGGTCACTTCCACGGCTTCCGCAAGGCCGACCCGCAGGCGCGGCGGGAGCTGCGCGAGCGGGGGGCGGGCAGGTGATCACCGTCGTCGGTACGGGGACCGGGGCGCCGCTTCCCGAGGACGTGGCGGACGGCGCGGCGCTCGTCGTCGGCGGGCGGCGGCATCTGGACGCGGTACGGCTGCCCGCCGGGGCGGAGCGGGTGGTGCTCGGGCCGCTGGCGCCCGCCCTGGACACCATCGCCGGATATGTCGCCGAGGAGCTGCCGGTCCTTGTGCTGGCCTCCGGGGACCCCGGTTTCTTCGGGATCGTCCGGGCGCTCGGCGAGCGCTTCGGGCCCGAGCTGCTGTCGGTGCGGGCCGGGGTCTCCTCGGTGGCCGCCGCGTTCGCCCGGCTCGGGCTGCCCTGGGACGACGCGGTGGTGGTCAGCGCGCACGGCAGGGATCTGCGCACGGCCGCGAACGTCTGCCGCGCGCATCCGAAGGTCGCGGTCCTCACGGGTCCGGGCGCGGGCCCGGCCGAACTGGGCGCCGCGCTGGCCGGGCGGGACCGGACCCTGGTGGTGGCCCGCGCGCTGGGCGACCCGGAGCACGAACGCGTGGAGCGGGTGACGCCCGCGCAGGCGGCGGCGCGGGACTGGGGTACGGCGGTGAGCGTGGTGCTGTGCCTGGCGGAGCCCTCGGCGCCGGGCCCGCTGCGCACCGTCGCCGGGGTGCCCGCGGGTCCTGCCGGATGGGCCCTGCCGGAGGCCGGGTTCGCCCACCGCGATTCCATGATCACCAAGTTCGAGGTGCGCGCGCTCGCGCTGGCCCGGCTCGGGCCCCGGCTCGGGGATCTGGTGTGGGACGTCGGCGCCGGGTCCGGGTCGGTCGCGGTGGAGTGCGCGCGGCTCGGTGCGGCCGTGGTCGCGATCGAGAAGGCCGCGGACGGGGTGGCCCGGATCCGGGAGAACGCGCGCGCCCACGGCGTGGAGGTGGACGTCGTGCACGGCAGGGCGCCCGAGGCGCTGGCCGCGCTGGCCGACGACCCGGACGCCGTGTTCATCGGCGGCGGGGGCGCCGGGCTGCCCGCCGTGATCCGGGCGTGCGCGCGGCGTGCGCGCCGGTCCGTGGTGGTGGCCATGGCCGCCCTGGACCGGGTGCCCGCGGCCCGCGAGGCGCTGACCGGCGCCGGCTTCGGCTGCGACGGCGTGCTGCTCCAGTCCGCGCGGCTCGCCCCGCTGCCGGGGGACGTGACCCGGCTCGCGGCGACCAACCCGGTGTTTTTGCTCTGGGGCGTCAGAACCCCCGCAACCGTAGAAGGAGTTGACCAGTGATCGGCCTGATTTCCGCCACCGCGGCGGGGGCGGCGGCACGGGACCGGCTGGCCGCGGCCTGGCCGGACCGTACGCGGGTGTACGAGGGACCGGCCGGGGAGGCGGTACGGACCGCGTTCGCCGAGTGCGAGCAGCTGGTGTGCTTCCTGGCGACGGGCGCGACGGTACGACTGCTCGCGCCGCTGCTCGCCGGCAAGGCGGCCGACCCCGGTGTGGTCTGTGTGGACGAGGGCGGCCGGTTCGCGGTGTCGCTGCTCGGCGGGCACGGCGGCGGCGCCAATGAACTCGCGCGCGAGGTGGGCGGGTTGCTGGGAGCCGAGCCGGTGGTGACCACCGCCACGGACGCCGTCGGGCTGGCCGGCCTCGACACGCTCGGCCTGCCCTGCGAGGGTGCGGTCGCCGCCGTGTCCCGCGCCCTGCTGGACGGCGAACCGGTCGCGCTCGTGCGGGAGTCGGCGTGGCCGCTGCCGCCGCTGCCGGTCGCGCCGCAGGGGTCGTACACGATCCGGCTCACCGACCGGGACGTCGAACCCGGCGAGCGCGAGGTGCTGTTGCGGCCGCCGTCCCTCGTCGTCGGGGTCGGCGCGTCCAGGGGCGCGCCGGTGGACGAGGTGCTCGGGCTGGTCGAGGAGACGCTGCGGGAGGCGGGGCTGTCCCCGCGGTCCGTCGCCGAACTCGCCACCGTGGACGCCAAGTCCGGGGAGCCGGGCATCGTGGGGGCGGCCGAGCGGCTGGGCGTGCCCGTGGTGACGTACTCCGCCGGGGAGCTGGCCGCCGTCGAGGTGCCCAACCCCTCCGCCGCGCCGCTCGCGGCCGTCGGCACCCCCTCGGTCGCCGAGGCCGCCGCGCTGCTCGGCGGCGGTGAACTCCTCGTCCCCAAGCGGAAGTCGGGCGCCTCCCCGGCGATGGCGACCTGCGCCGTGGTGCGCCGGCCGGGGCGCGGGCGGCTCGCGGTGATCGGGCTCGGACCCGGCGCCCGCGATCTGCTCACCCCGCGCGCGACGGCCGAGCTGCGCCGGGCCTCGGTGCTGGTCGGGCTCGACCAGTACGTGGACCAGATCCGCGATCTGCTGCGGCCCGGCACCCGCGTGCTGGAGTCCGGGCTCGGCGCCGAGGAGGAGCGGGCCCGCACCGCGGTGGAACAGGCCCGGCGGGGGCACGCGGTCGCGCTGATCGGCAGCGGGGACGCGGGCGTGTACGCCATGGCCTCGCCCGCGCTCGCCGAGGCGTCCGACGACATCGACGTGATCGGGGTGCCCGGAGTGACGGCCGCGCTGGCCGCCGCCGCGATCCTGGGCGCGCCGCTGGGCCACGACCACGTCTCCATCAGCCTCTCGGACCTGCACACGCCGTGGGAGGTCATCGAGCGGCGGGTGCGGGCGGCGGCCGAGGCGGACCTCGTGGTCACCTTCTACAACCCCCGCTCGCGGGGCCGCGACTGGCAGCTGCCGAAGGCGCTCGGCATCCTCGCCGAGCACCGCGCGCCGGCGACGCCCGTGGGTGTCGTGCGCAACGCCTCGCGGCCGGACGGGTCGAGCCGGGTCACCACGCTCGCCGGGCTCGATCCGGCGAGCGTGGACATGATGACGGTCGTCACCGTGGGCAACACCGCGACCCGGACCGTCGCCGGGCGCATGGTGACCCCGCGCGGCTACCGCTGGCAGAGCGGGCAGCCGCGGGAGACCGAGGAGGCCCGGTGAACCGGATCGTGCACCCCATCGAGCAGGAGTCCTTCCGGCGGCTGCGCGCCCGCCTGGACACCTCCCACCTCCCGCCGCTGACCCGCGCGGTGGTGGAGCGGGTCATCCACTCCGCCGCCGACCTGGAGTACGCGAGCGACCTCGTCCTGGCCGAGAGCGACCTGGTGCCGGCGCATGCCGCGCTGCACGCCGGGGCGCCGGTCGTGGTGGACGTGGAGATGGTCGCCGCCGGCATCACCCGGCGCCGGACCGTGTGCCGGCTGAAGGACGCCACGTCCGGTCCGGGCCTTACCCGTTCGGCGCATGCGATCCGGCTCGCCTACGAGGAGGTCGGGCCCGGCGCCCTGTGGGTGATCGGCTGTGCGCCGACCGCCCTGGAGGAGCTGCTGACCCTGGACGCCGACCCGGCGCTCGTCATCGGCCTGCCCGTCGGCTTCGTCGGCGCGGCCGAGTCCAAGGCCGCGCTGCGCGAAAGCGGGCTGCCCGCCGTGAGCAACGTGTCCGAGAAGGGCGGCTCGGCGGTCGCGGCCGCCGCGCTCAACGCCCTGCTGTACCAACCGATTCCGTCCGAGGAGACCCTGTGAACACCCCGCCCGCCCTGCTCATCGCCGGCCATGGCACCCGTGACGACGCCGGAGCCGAGGCGTTCCGCGCCTTTGTGCGGGAGCTGGGGCGCCGCCGTCCCGACCTGCCCGTCGCGGGCGGCTTCATCGAGCTGTCCCCGCCGCCGCTCGGCGACGCGGTGGCCGAGCTGGTGGAGCGGGGCGTACGCCGGTTCGCGGCCGTGCCGCTGATGCTGGTGTCCGCCGGGCACGCCAAGGGCGACATCCCGGCCGCGCTGGCCCGTGAGAAGGAGCGGCATCCGGGCATCTCGTACACCTACGGCCGCCCGCTGGGCCCGCACCCGGCGCTGCTGGACGTGCTGGAGCGGCGCCTGGACGAGGTGATCGGCGACCAGGACCGCGCCGAGGTGACCGTGCTGCTGGTCGGCCGCGGCTCCACCGACCCGGACGCCAACGCGGAGGTGTTCAAGGCGGCCCGGCTGCTGTGGGAGGGCCGGGGGTACGCCGGGGTGGAGACGGCGTTCGTGTCCCTCGCGGCGCCGGACGTGCCGAGCGGCCTGGACCGCTGCGCGGCGCTGGGGGCGCGGCGGATCGTCGTGCTCCCCTACTTCCTGTTCACCGGGATCCTGCCGGACCGGGTGCGGCGGCAGACCGAGGAGTGGGCCGCCGCGCACCCGGAGACCGCCGTGTCCTCGGCCGATGTCATCGGTCCCGAGCCGGAGTTGCTGGACCTGGTGCTCGAACGGTACGAGGAGGCGGTCCAGGGTGATCTGCGGATGAACTGCGACTCGTGCGTGTACCGGATCGCGCTGCCGGGCTTCGAGGACAAGGTGGGCCTGCCGCAGCAGCCGCACTTCCACCCGGACGACGACGACCACGGCCATGGGCACGGTCACGGGCACCACCACCACGGCGGACACACGCACAGCCATGCCCACTGAGGACTCCCCCGGCTTCGACCTGCGCCATCACGGGGACGCCGAGGTACGGGACGACGGCGCGGCGCTGGTCGACCTCGCCGTCAACGTACGGGCGGACACGCCCCCGCCGTGGCTGCGGGACCGGATCGCCGCCTCCCTGACCTCCCTCGCGGCCTACCCGGACGGGCGGGCCGCGCGGGCGGCGGTGGCGGCGCGGCACGGGCTGCCGGTGTCGCGGGTGCTGCTGACCGCGGGCGCGGCTGAGGCGTTCGTGCTGCTCGCGCGCGCCCTCAAGGTCCGCCAACCGGTCGTCGTGCACCCGCAGTTCACCGAGCCGGAGGCGGCGCTGCGGGACGCCGGGCACACGGTGGAGCGGGTGCTGCTGCGGCCCGAGGACGGCTTCCGGCTGGATGCCGCGCTGGTGCCGGAGCGGGCCGACCTGGTGGTGATCGGCAATCCGACCAACCCGACGTCGGTCCTGCACCCGGCCGCGGTGATCGCCCGGCTCGCCCGGCCCGGACGGGTGCTGGTGGTGGACGAGGCGTTCATGGACGCGGTGCCGGGCGAGCGGGAGGCGCTGGCCGGGCGGACCGACGTGCCCGGTCTCGTGGTGCTGCGCAGCCTCACCAAGACCTGGGGGCTCGCGGGTCTGCGCATCGGCTATGTGCTGGCCGAGCCCGAGATCGTCGCCGGGCTGGAGCGGGCCCAGCCGCTGTGGCCGGTGTCCACCCCGGCGCTGGCCGCGGCCGAGGCGTGCGTGTCGCCGCGCGCCCTGGCGGAGGCGGGGCACGCGGCGCACCGCCTCGCGGGCGACCGGGCGCACCTGGTCGCCGGCCTGTCCGCGCTGGCGCCCCGCGGGGTGCGGGTCGCGGGACCGGCCGAGGGCTCCTTCGTGCTGGCCCGCGTCCCGGCGGCGGCCACCGTACGGCGCCGACTGCGCGACCTCGGCTACGCCGTGCGCCGCGGGGACACCTTCCCCGGCCTCGGACCCGACTGGATCCGCCTCGCCGTCCGCGCCCGCCCCACGACGGACGCCTTCCTGACCGCGCTGTCGGCGGCCCTCGCCTGACGGGGGCCGCCCCGGCCACGGGGGACACCAAGTCCGCGCCGGAGCACGGGCGTCGGCGGAGGTGGGAGGGCGGAGGTGGGAGGGCGGATGCGGGGCAGCGGACGCGCGACGGCGGACGCCGGACGCCGGATGCGGGGCTCCTGACGCGGCGCGCCGGATACCGGACGCGCGACGGCGGACGCGGGACGCCGGATGCCGGAGGCGCGACAGCGGACGCGCGGAGGCGGACGCGCGACGGCGGCGGACGCGCGGAGGCGGACGCGCGGAGGCGAACCGCCGGGCGGGACCGGCGAGGCTCCCCCGGCCTCTCCGGTCCCGCTCCGCACCTCCCCCTGCCGTCGGTCAGCTCCTGCGGCGGCGGGTCAGCAGCACCGCGCCCCCGCCCGCCGCCAGCAGCGCCACCGCGCCGCCCGCGATGTACGGCGTGGCCGGGTTGCCGCCCGTCTCCGCGAGGTTGGTGTCCGAGGCGCCGCCCTGCGGTTTCACGTCGGAGACCGGGGCGGCGTCGGACTTGGTGCCGGAGGCCGAGCCGGGCTTGGTGCCGGAACCGGGATCGTGGCGCTGCGTCGGGGGCTTGGCGGGCGGGGCCATCGGGGACTCGCAGGTCGCCTTGGCCAGCGTGACCGTGCCCTCGACGTCCGCGACGTTCAGCTTCAACGGGTTGACGGACACCTTCAGTTGCAGCGCGGTCGCCGCCGCCGTACGGGAGGTGGTGCTGTGCTGCGCGAGGTCGAGGCGGACCTCGCCGACGCCGGGCACCTTGACCTCGGCCGGGCCCCCCGCGGTGACCGTGATCCGGCGGCCGAGGACGGTGACCGTGCCGAGGATCTTCGCGTCGGCGCTGGGCATCTTGCCCACCTCGCAGGTGGCCTGCGCAGTGACGGTGTCCACCTCGATCAGGGACAGCAGGGGCAGGCCGGGGACGTGCAGCTTGGCGTGCACGAGGCGGACGGAGCCCTCGGCGCGCCGGGCGGTGACGGTGGCACGGGACTGGGCCACGTCCGCGCTGAGGACGGTGAACGGATCGCCGCCCGCCACCCCGTCGAGCCGGGCGGACAGGGCGGTCCGGTCGGCGCTCCGCGGTGCCTCGACCTCGTTGAGGGAGACGGCGAGCGGCACGTCGATGGACTTGTCGAGCAGGGACACGTCGAGCCCGGTGTGCAGGACGGAGGCGGTGGCGCGGCCGGGGTTCTCGGTCGCGTGCGCCGCGCCCGCGCCCAGGACGGCGGGCGCGGTGGCCAGCGCGGTGACGGTCGCCGCGGCGGCCAGACGGCGCACGGGCATACGGAAGTTGGTGCTGTTCAAGGCGGTGGGACCCCCCACTTGAATTGCTTGGGACCCGTCAACCTTGTCGTCAGTGTGGGTGAACGGTCAGCAAACCTCGGTCACTTCACTCAAACGTGGAAATTCCGCACACCTCTTCGAATCGCCATGCACACGCGTTCCCTCCCGTGGCCGCCGCCGCTACTCCACCACCGCCCCGTTCAGCACCACCCGCCGCGGCGCCGCCAGCACTCCCACGTCGGCCCGCGGGTCCCCGTCGTACACCACGAGGTCCGCGGGCGCGCCCTCCTCCAGGCCGGGCCGTCCGAGCCAGGCGCGCGCGGACCAGCTGGTCGCCGCGAGCGCCTCGACGGCCGGGATGCCCGCGGTGACCAGCTCGGCGACCTCCGCCGCGACCAGGCCGTGCGGCAGCGAACCGCCGGCGTCGGTGCCGACGAACACCGGGATCCCGGCGTCGTACGCGGCGCGCACGGTGTCGTAGCGCCGCTCGTGCAGCCGGCGCATATGGGCCGACCAGGCGGGGAACTTGCTCTCGCCGCCGGCCGCGAGCTGCGGGAAGGTGGCGATGTTGACGAGGGTGGGGACGATGGCGACGCCCCGCTCGGCGAACAGCGGGATCAGGTCCTCGGTGAGGCCGGTGGCGTGCTCGATGCAGTCGATGCCCGCCTCGACCAGGTCGCGCAGCGAGTTCTCGGCGAAGCAGTGCGCGGTGACGCGGGCGCCCAGCCGGTGGGCCTCGGCGATCGCGGCCTCGACCGCCCCGCGGGGCCAGCAGGGGGAGAGATCGCCCACCTCGCGGTCGATCCAGTCGCCGACCAGCTTGACCCAGCCGTCGCCGCGCCGGGCCTCTCGGGCGACGTAGGCGACGAGGTCGTCCGGCTCGATCTCCCAGGCGTAGTTGCGGATGTAGCGGCGGGTGCGGGCGATGTGCCGGCCGGCCCGGATGATCTTCGGCAGATCGGCGCGGTCGTCGATCCAGCGGGTGTCGGAGGGCGAGCCCGCGTCCCGGATCAGCAGGGTGCCCGCCTCCCGGTCGGTGAGCGCCTGCTTCTCGGCGGTCTCCGCGTCGACCGGGCCGTGCGCGTCCAGGCCCACATGGCAGTGGGCGTCGACCAGGCCGGGCAGCGCCCAGCCCTCGACGGTCCGGATGTCGCGGGCCCCGGCGGGACGGTCGTACGACACCCGGCCACCGACCACCCACAGCTCGTCGCGTACGTCCTCGGGCGTCACGAGGACCCTGCCCTTCACATGCAGCACCGGCTGATCGCTCATACCGGCACCTTAGAGGGCTACACCCGCCCGGTTCCCCCCGCGTCCGGAAGGTCCTCCTCCACCTCGGCCATCGCCGGGTCGAGGAGGCGGGAGAGGAAGTGCCGGGTGCGCTCGTGCCGCGGGGCGCCGATGACCTGCTCGGGGCGCCCGTCCTCCACGATCACCCCGCCGTCCATGAAGACGACCCGGTCGGCGACCTCGCGCGCGAAGCTCATCTCGTGGGTGACGACCATCATCGTCATGCCGTCCCGCGCGAGGGACCGCATCACCGCGAGCACGTCGCCGACCAGCTCGGGGTCGAGCGCCGAGGTCGGCTCGTCGAACAGCATCACCTCGGGGCCCATGGCGAGCGCGCGGGCGATGGCCACGCGCTGCTGCTGACCGCCGGAGAGCGCGGAGGGGTGGGCGTCGGCCTTCTCCGCGAGGCCCACGCGGGCCAGGTTCTCGGCGGCCACGCGCGCGGCCGTCGCCTTGTCCCGGCCCAGCACCCGGCGCTGCGGCAGGGTGAGGTTCCCGGTGACGCTGAGGTGCGGGAAGAGGTTGAACTGCTGGAAGACCATGCCGATCCGGCGGCGGACGGCGTCGATGTCGACGTCCGGGTCGGTGATCTCGGTGCCGCCGACGAAGACCTGCCCCCCGGTGGGCTCCTCCAGCAGGTTCACGCAGCGCAGCAGCGTGGACTTGCCGGAGCCGGACGGGCCGATGACGCAGACGACCTCGCCCTGGCCGATCTCCAGGTCGATGCCGCGCAGCACGTGGTTGTCGCCGAAGGACTTGTGCAGCCCCTGGACGCGGATCTCGGGGGTGGTCACCTGGTCTCCTTGAGGGCCTTGCGCTCCATGCGGCGCACGACGAGGCCGAGCGGGATCGTGATCAGCAGATAGCACAGGCCCGCGACCAGGATCGGCGTGGAGTTGGCGGTCTGGCTGGCCAGGTCGTTGCCGAACTTGGACAGTTCGCGCTGCTCCAGGGTGACCCCGAGGAACAGCACCAGCGAGGAGTCCTTGAACAGCTGGACGAGTTCGTTGGTCAGCGGCGGCAGGATGATGCGGAAGGCCTGCGGCAGGATGATCGAGACCATGGCCCGCGCGGGCGAGAACCCGAGCGAACGGGCCGCCTCCGTCTGCCCCTTGGGCACGGCCTGGATGCCGGCGCGGATGGTCTCGGCCATGTAGGCGGCGGAGACCAGGCCGAGCGCGACGGCGACCTTGCCGTAGGTGCCGCCCGGATACTGGACGGTCGGGAAGGCCAGCGGCACGCCGACGCCCACGAAGATGAAGATCAGCAGCGCGGGCAGGCCGCGGAAGATCTCGATGTAGATGCCGGCGAGCCAGCGGTAGGGGCCCACGGAGGACAGCCGCATCAGGGCGAGGACCATGGCGAGGGCCAGGCCGACGACGAACCCGGACAGCGTGTACAGCACGGTGTTCTTCAGGGCGACCGTGATGAGGTCGGGGAACAGCTGCTTGGCGATGCCGGGCTGTGCGAACTGGTTCTGGAGCCGCCCCCAGTCCGCGGTGAGCGCGAAGGCGATCACCGCGGCGGCGAGGAGGGCGTACTGGGCGCCGCGCGAGAGCTTGCGCTTCTGCGTGCGCGACAGCCCCGTGCGCTTCGGCTGGATGCCGGTGTCCGTGTCGGCCATGGGGTCAGGAACCGGCCGGGGAGGCGACGGAGGCGTCGTACGGGCCGATCCACTTCTCGTAGATCTTCTTGTAGGTGCCGTCCGCCTTGGCGTCCTTGAGGGCCTTGTTGATGGCGTTCAGCAGGGGCTTGTTGCCCTTCTTGACCGTGAAGCCGTACTGCTCGCCGGTCTTCAGGTTGTCGACGACCTTGAACTTGTCGGCGTTGGCCTTGTCCTTCAGCCAGCCCTGGACCACCGGGTAGTCGATGACGACGGCCTGGACCTGACCGGTGCGCAGGCCGTTGAGGACCGCGTCGGAGGAGGCGAAGGAGACCGGGTCGAGGCCCTTCTTCTTGGCGAAGTCCTCGCCGGTGGTCTGCGCCTGGGCGCCGATCTTCTTGCCCTTGGCGCCGGCCAGCGAACCGATGCCGCTGTTCTTGGCGACCAGCACGGCCTGGGTGGCCTCGAAGTACGGGTCGGAGAAGTCGACGTTCTTCGCGCGCTCGGGGGTGATGGTCATACCGGCGGCGGCCACGTCGCACTGGCCGGAGTTCAGGAAGGCGCCGGTCTTGAAGTTCTCGAACGGCGTGTCCACGATCTGCTGCTTGACGCCGAGGTCCTTGGCGACGAGGTCGATCAGGGAGACGTCGAAGCCCTGCACCTTGCCGCCGACCACCGACTGGAACGGCGGGTAGGGCAGGTGGGTGCAGGTGGTGAGCCGGCCGGCCTTGGCCAGGTGGACACCGCCCGCCACGGTCTGCCCGCTCCCCGAGCCGCCGGAGGAGCAGCCCGCCACGACGAGCACGAGGCCCGCGGTCGCGGTGGTGGCGGCCAGCAGGCGGGTCCGGCGTCCGAGGGGCGTTTTCATGGGGGAAGTCTCCTGAGGGGGGAAGGATAGGTTCCGATTATAAGGAAATGTTTGGGTATCTCAAACCAAACCCATGGCCTTGGGGGGCCTGGACCTAAGATCGGGGGGAGCAGACCGCTGCGACCCCCGCGAACCGCCCGACGAAGAGAGAGCACCGCCGTGACGCACCCCCTCCTCGACCTGCCCCCGCTGACCGCGCGGCGCTTCGCCGCCATCGAGGACCGGGTGGCCCGGCTGCTGGACACCCGGCAGGACGTGCTGATCACCCAGGGCGAGGCGCTGCTGCCGCTGGAGGGCGCGATCCGCGCCGCCGCCGGTCCGGGCACGGTGGCGCTGAACGTGATCACCGGCCCCTACGGGCAGACCTTCGGCGACTGGCTGCGGGACGCGGGCGCGACCGTGTACGACCTCGCGGTCCCCTTCCACACGGCGGTGCGGGCGGAGCAGATCCGTGCCGCGTTCGCCGAGCACCCGGAGATCGACTTCGTCTCGCTGGTGCACGCGGAGGCGGCGACCGGCAACACCAACCCGGTCGCGGAGATCGGCGCGGCGGTACGGGAGCAGGGCGCGCTGTTCTATCTGGACGCGGTCGCCTCGGTGGGCGCGGAGCCGGTGCTGCCGGACGCGTGGGGCGTGGACCTGTGTGTGATCGGCGCGCAGAAGGCGATGGGCGGCCCGGCGGGCGTGTCGGCGATCTCGGTGAGCGAGCGGGCCTGGGCCCGGATGGCGGCGAACCCGAACGCGCCGCGCCGCTCCTACCTCTCGCTGCTGGACTGGAAGGAGCGCTGGCTGGACGCCGGCCGCACGGCGCTGCCGCACGCCCCGGCGCAGCTGGAGATGCTGGCGCTGGACGCCTGTCTGGAGCGGATCGAGGAGGCCGGTCCGGACGCGGTGATGGCCCGCCACTGGCGTGCGGCCGAGGCGACGCGGGCGGGGGCGCTGGCCCTCGGCGGCGGCCTGGAGCCGTACGTCCACGACGCCGCGGACGCCGCCCCGGTCGCCACTACCCTGCGCGTCCCGCCGTCGCTGACGGCCTCCGCTCTGGTCGCCGCCGCGCTGGCCGCCGATCCCGCGCTCCCGCTGGCCGCGGGCGGCGGCGCCCTGGCCAAGGAGATGATCCGGGTCAACCACTACGGCCCCGACGCCACCGAGTCCGCCGTCCAGGCCGCGCTGGCCGCCCTGGGCACGGCCCTCGCCGCACAGGGCGCCACGGTGGACCCGGCCGCCGCGCGCCGGGCCGCGGAGCAGCCCTGGCGCTGACCGCCACCAGGTCCCGGCGACGGCCCGTGCCCCGAGGCGCGGGCCGTTGTCGTACCCGGCTGCCATGCTGCCCCCATGACCACCGATCACACTCCGCACCCCGCACCCGCCGTGCGGCCCCCGGCCCTGCCCGACGGCCGCCCGGTCCCCCTGCCGACCGGCCCCGAGCGCCCCATGCTGGAGAGCTGGCTGGACTTCCACCGGGCCACGCTGGAGCTGAAGTGCCGCGGCCTGTCCGACGGGCAGGCGCGGACCGCCTCGGCCGAGCCCTCGGAGCTGACCCTGCTGGGCCTGGTGCAACACCTCGCGGAGGTCGAGCGGACCTGGTTCCAGCGGGTGCTGGCCGGGCTCGATGTGCCGCCGGTGTTCGAGGAGGAGTCGGGTTACGCCCTGGACCCGGCGCGCGGGCTGGACGAGGCGCTGGCCGTCTGGCACCGGGAGATCGCGCGCGGCCGCGAGCTGTGCGCCGGGCGGCCACTGGAGGCCACCGGACGGATCGCCGACGGGCCGATGGCGGGGGCGGAGGTCAGTGTGCGGTGGGTGCTGATCCACCTCGTCGAGGAGTACGCCCGGCACAACGGACACGCGGACATTCTCCGTGAACGAATCGACGGTGTCACCGGAGCCTGAATTCAATTTAGTTTCACAATTCCCGCCAATTTCCCGGATGGCAGCTTCCCATAGTCTTCTGCCCGCTTTTTGCGAGGCTAAACGGGGCAGTTTTCCGGGAGGTTTCCGACGGTTTCGACGGTGTGACACACTCCACAGGGCGGGCGTTTTGCCCCACTTTGCCGTGGGGCAATCCGGGCATCTTGTACCACGCGTCGAATTATGCCTCAGTCACGGTCGTGCATTTCTTAATTCACCTCGCTAAATTCGTGCCGCATGACTGCCGCACCCGCAGACCTACTCATAGACCGACCGGCAACAGCCGACGGCGCCGCGCTCTGGCGCCTCGCCAAAGACTCCGGAAAGCTCGACCTCAACTCGTCCTACAGCTATCTGCTGTGGTGCCGGGACTTCGCCGGCACCTCGGCGGTGGCGCGTGGTGCGGACGGCACGCCCGTCGGATTCGTCACCGGCTACGTGCGGCCCGACCGCCCGGACACCCTGCTCGTCTGGCAGGTCGCCGTGGACCCCGCGTACCGCGGTCACGGCATCGCCGCCGCCCTGCTGGACGGACTGACCGCGCGGCTCGCCGCCGAGCGCGGAGTCACCGGCGTCGAGACCACCATCACGCCCGGCAACACCGCATCCGAGCGGCTGTTCACCTCGTTCGCCGAGCGGCACGGCGCGCACCTCACCCGCGAGGTGCTGTTCCCCGCCGAGCTGTTCCCTGACGGCCCGCACGACAGTGAAGTCCTGTACCGCATCGGCCCGTTGACCGATTCCCCCGCCCACTGAGGAGCGCATCACCGTGACCATCACCCAGCCCGACCTCAGCGTCTTCGAGACCCTCGAATCCGAGGTGCGCAGCTACTGCCGCGGCTGGCCCACCGTGTTCGACCGCGCGCAGGGCAGCCGGATGTACGACGAGGACGGCCATGCCTACCTCGACTTCTTCGCCGGTGCCGGATCACTCAACTACGGCCACAACAACCCGGTGCTCAAACGGGCGCTGATCGATTATCTGTCGCGGGACGGGGTCACCCACGGCCTGGACATGTCGACCACGGCCAAGCGCTCGTTCCTCCAGACCTTCCAGGACCTGGTGCTGCGCCCGCGCGACCTGCCGTACAAGGTCATGTTCCCCGGCCCGACCGGCACCAACGCCGTGGAGTCGGCGCTGAAGCTGGCCCGGAAGGTGAAGGGCCGCGAGGCCATCGTGTCCTTCACCAACGCCTTCCACGGCATGTCCCTGGGCTCGCTCGCGGTGACCGGCAACGCCTTCAAGCGGGCCGGCGCCGGCGTCCCGCTGGTGCACGGCACCCCGATGCCGTTCGACAACTACTTCGACGGGACCGTCCCGGACTTCCTGTGGTTCGAGCGGCTGCTGGAGGATCAGGGCTCCGGTCTGAACAAGCCGGCCGCGGTGATCGTGGAGACCGTGCAGGGCGAGGGCGGCATCAACGTGGCCCGGCCCGAGTGGCTGCGCGCGCTCAAGGAGCTGTGCGAGCGGCAGGACATGCTGCTGATCGTCGACGACATCCAGATGGGCTGCGGCCGTACCGGCGCCTTCTTCTCCTTCGAGGAGTCCGGGATCACCCCGGACATCGTCACGGTGTCGAAGTCCATCAGCGGCTACGGCCTGCCGATGTCGCTGTGCCTGTTCAAGCCCGAGCTGGACGTCTGGGAGCCGGGCGAGCACAACGGCACCTTCCGTGGCAACAACCCCGCGTTCGTCACCGCCGCCGCAGCCCTGGAGACCTACTGGACCGACGGCTCGGCCATGGAGAAGCAGACCCGCACCCGCGGCGAGCAGGTCGAGCAGGCGCTGATCTCCATCACCGAGGAGAACCTCGCCGACGTCAAGGAGTACCGCGGGCGCGGGCTGGTGTGGGGCTTGGAGTTCCACGACAAGGACCGCGCCGGACGCATCGCGCGGCGGGCCTTCGAACTGGGGCTGCTCATCGAGACCTCGGGACCGGAGAGCGAGGTCGTCAAGCTGCTGCCGGCCCTGACCATCACCCCCGACGAGCTGGACGAGGGTCTGAGCATGCTCGCCCGCGCCGTGCGGGAAACCACCTGAACCACCTGAACCACCTGAACCACCTGAAGCAGTCCGTCTGACCGCAACGTCCGACCAGGAGGAAGCACCACCGTGATCGTCCGATCGTTCAAGGACATCGAAGGCACCGACCGGCACGTCAAGTCCAAGTCGGGCACCTGGGAGAGCAAGCGCATCGTCCTGGCCAAGGAGCGGGTCGGCTTCTCCGTGCACGAGACCATCCTGTACGCGGGGACCGAGACGCACATGTGGTACGCGAACCACATCGAGGCCGTCGTCTGCACCAAGGGCGAGGCCGAGCTGACCGACCGCGAGACCGGGAAGACGTACACCATCACGCCCGGCACCATGTACCTCCTGGACGGGCACGAGCGGCACACGCTGCGTGTCAAGGAGGACTTCCACTGCGTCTGCGTGTTCAACCCGCCCGTGACCGGGCGGGAGGACCACGACGAGAACGGCGTCTACCCGCTGCTCACCGAGCCCGAGCCCGAGGAGGTGTGAGGAATCATGACCACCGCCACCGTGAAGGACCTCTACCCGACCCGCGGCGCCACCGAGGTGACCGTCCCCCGCCAGGACCCCGTGCTGTGGGGTGCCCCGGACACTCCGGGGCCGATCGCGGCGGCCGAGCTCCAGTCGTACGAGCGTGACGGCTTCCTCGCCGTCGACCAGCTGATCGGGCCCGACGAGGTCGAGGTCTACCGGCAGGAGCTGGACCGGCTGGTCACCGACCCGGCGATCCGCTTCGACGAGCGCTCCATCGTGGAGCCGTCGTCCCAGGAGATCCGCTCGGTCTTCGAGGTGCACCGGATCAGCGAGGTGTTCGCGGGCCTGGTGCGCGACGAGCGCGTGGTCGGCCGGGCCCGCCAGATCCTCGGCTCGGACGTGTACGTCCACCAGTCGCGGATCAACGTCAAGCCGGGCTTCGGCGCGAGCGGCTTCTACTGGCACTCGGACTTCGAGACCTGGCACGCCGAGGACGGTCTGCCGAACATGCGCACGGTGTCCGTCTCGATCGCGCTGACCGAGAACTACGACACCAACGGCGGTCTGATGATCATGCCGGGGTCGCACAAGACGTTCCTGGGCTGCGCCGGCGAGACGCCCAAGGACAACTACAAGAAGTCGCTCCAGATGCAGGACGCGGGCACCCCGTCCGACGAGGCGCTCACCGAGCTGGCGGGCGAGTACGGCATCAAGCTGTTCACCGGCAAGCCGGGCTCGGCCACCTGGTTCGACTGCAACTGCATGCATGGCTCCGGCGACAACATCACGCCGTTCCCGCGCAGCAACGTCTTCATCGTGTTCAACAGCGTGGAGAACGCGGCGGTGGAGCCGTTCGCCGCGCCGGTGCGCCGGCCGGAGTTCATCGGCGCGCGCGACTTCACCCCGGTGCGGTAGGCGCTCCCGATCACCGGGCCGGGCCTTCACGTGTGGGACGGGAGGCCCGGCCCGGTCATGTCACGGGGGGCCTATCCGGCCAGCGCGTCGAGCAGCCGGTCCACGTCCGCCGCCGTGTTGTACAGGTGGAAGGACGCGCGCAGATTGCCCGCCCGGTCGGACACCTGGATGCCGGCGCGGCCCAACTCGGCCTGCCTCGCGCCGAGTCCGGGCACGGAGACGATCGCCGAGCCGGGCGCGGGCAGCGGCTCCTGCCCCAGCCGGGCGAGTCCGTCCCTGAAGCGGTCGGCGAGCGCCAGGTCGTGCGCGTGGACGGCGGCCACGCCCAGCTCCTCGATCAGGGTGAGCGAGGAGTACACCCCGCTGTAGGTGAACAGGCCGGGGCTGACGTCGAACCGGCGGGCGGAGCGGGCGAGTTCGGCGACCGGGCCGTAGCAGCTGTCCCAGGGGTGCTCGGCCGCGACCCAGCCCGCGAGCAGCGGGGTCAGCCCGCCGAGGGCCTCGGGGACGACGAGGAACGCGGCGCCGTGCGGGCCGAGCAGCCACTTGAAGGTGGTGGTGACGGTGTAGTCGTAGCCGTCCGCCTCGATGGGCAGCCAGCCGGCGGCCTGGGAGAAGTCCACGTAGGTGCGCGCGCCGTGGGCGCGGGCCGCGGCGCGCAGGGCGGGCAGGTCGGCGATCCGGCCGTCGGCGGACTGCGCGGCGCTGACCGCGACCAGCGCGGTGCCGGGGCGCACGGACTCGGCGAGCCGCTCCAGCGGTACGGCGCGCACCTTGAGGTCGCCGCGCACGTGGAAGGGGTTCACCACGGAGGTGAAGTCGTCCTCGGCGGTGAGGACTTCGGCGCCCGCGGGCAGGGAGGCCGCGATCAGGCCGGTCTGCGCCGCGACCGAGGGACCGGCCGCCACCCGGCTCACCGGGACGCCGGCCAGGCGGGCGAAGGCGGCGCGGGCGCGTTCGACGTCCTCGAACAGCGGGTCCAGCGGACGGCCCGCGGCCCGGATCGCCATCGCCTTCTGGAGCGCGGTGAGGGTACGGGCCGGGAGCAGACCGCTGGTCGCGGTGTTCAGGTAGGTGTTCTCCGGGCGGAACTCGGCGCGGACGAGGCTCTCGAAGGTCTCCATGAGCCCACTGTGCGGCTCGGGAAGGTCCCCGTCCATCGCGTCTTGCTACGGGAACGGGCCAAGGGCTGCTTATACGACCGCACCGAGCTGGGGTTTCGTACCCCGCCCGGTCAGCCCTTCGGCGGCACCGCGCATCCGTCCGGCCCGCAGGCCGCGGCGTCGCCCTGATCGACCGGCTTCAGCGGGGCACGCTCGCCCCAGGCCTGGCCGAGCGCCTGGGTGAAGACCTCGGCGGGCTGGGCGCCGGAGACGCCGTACTTCCGGTCGAGCACGAAGAAGGGGACGCCGTTCGCGCCCAGCTCGGCGGCCTCGCGCTCGTCCTCGCGCACGGCGTCGGCGTATGCCCGCGGGTCGGCGAGCACCGCGCGCGCCTCGGCCGCGTCGAGCCCGGCCTCGGTAGCCAGTTCGACCAGCCGCTCGTCGCCCTCGGCGAAGACGGACCGCTCCTCGGCGAAGTTGGCCCGGTACAGGACCTGGAGCAGCGCGTCCTGCCGGCCGCGGTCCTTGGCCAGGTGCAGCAGGCGGTGCATGTCGAAGGTGTTGCCGTGGTCGCGGCCTCGGGTGCGGTAGTCCAGGCCCTCGGCGGCGGCCTGGGCGCCGAGGTTGTCCTCGCCGGCCTCGGCCTGCGCCTCGCTCATGCCGTACTTCCTGGTCAGCATGGTGAGCACGGACTCGACATCGCCCTTGGCGCGGCCGGGGTCCAGCTCGAAGGAGCGGTGCACCACCTCGACGTCCTCCCGGTGCGGGAAGGCGGCGAGCGCCTTCTCGAAGCGGGCCTTGCCCACGTAGCACCAGGGGCAGGCGATGTCGCTCCAGATCTCGACGCGCATGTCTTCGGCTCTTTCCAGGTCGTACGGGTACGGAGGCGATCTCCGCCAAGTACGTGAACATTCAAATGCCGCGGCTCATTCCCCGGAGGGCACGGTGTACTGCAGAAACAGGTGGTGGTCCCCCGCGGCGGGCGGGTTCACCGGGTCCGGCACCCAGCCCAGCCGGGCGTAGAAGCCCTGGGCCCGCAGGTTGTCCACGTGCACGTCGAGCACCGCCGTACGCCGCCCGCCACTCCCCCACGCATGCCGCGTGCAGCACCGTACCGATGCCGCCCCGCCAGTGATACGAAGAACGCGCGCGCAGGTGCAGCGCGGTGATGGTCTCGGCCTCGGCGGGCAGCGCGGGGCGGATCTTCAGGGTGTTTCCGGGTTCGCTGGTCATGGGGCGGGGGACGCCGTGCCCGTGTCGGTGATTCCCGGAGGTTCTTTACACTGAACGCCGTCTGCGAGGCTGGACGTTCTGGCTCGGAGGCGACGGATCTCGGTCCTCGTCGAAGCGGAGGGGTCAAGGGCGATGACGGCAGGCGACGCAGGCGGGGCGCAGGTCAAGTCCGCGGTACGGACGGTCGAGCTGCTGGAGTACTTCGCCGGCCGCCCCGGCATGCACTCCCTCGCGGCCGTGCAGGAGGCCGTCGGCTACCCCAAGTCCAGCCTGTACATGTTGCTGCGCACGCTGGTCGAGCTGGGCTGGGTGGAGACGGACGCGACGGGCACGCGGTACGGCATCGGGGTGCGGGCGCTGCTCGTGGGCACCTCGTACATCGACGGCGACGAGGTGGTGGCCGCCGCCCGGCCGGCCCTGGACCGGCTGGCCGAGGACACCACCGAGACCATCCACCTGGCCCGGCTCGACGGCACCAGCGTGGTCTACCTCGCCACCCGCCCCTCCCAGCACTACCTGCGCCCCTTCACCCGCGTCGGGCGCCGCCTCCCCGCCCACTCCACCTCCCTCGGCAAGGCGATCCTCGCCACGTACCCCGACGACCAGGTGCGCGCGCTGCTGCCGCCGGAGCTGCCCGCGCTCACCGAGCACACCGTCACCGACCGGGAGCGGCTGATCGAGGAGCTGCGCCGGGTGCGGGAGCAGGGCTTCGCCGTCGACCGCGAGGAGAACACGGTGGGGCTGCGCTGCTTCGGCGTCGCGCTCCCGTACCGCACCCCCGCCCGCGACGCCGTCAGCTGCTCGGTGCCGGTGGCCCGGCTGACCCCCGCCCGTGAACAGGCGATCAGAAACGCGCTGTTCGAGGCCCGCGACCGGCTGGCCCTGGCCACGCGCAGGCTCTGAGCGCGGGACGCGCCCGGACGGCGGGCCGGGCGCGGCGGGCCCCGGCGCGGCGGTCGTACCGCCGTAGTCTCGGGCACCATGGAGATCGCGCTGCGGACCGTTCGCGACGAGGACCTGCCGCTGTTCTTCCGGCACATGACCGACCCGGTGGCCCTGCGGATGGCAGCGTTCGGCCCCCCGGACCCGGCCGACCGGCACGCCTTCGAGGCCCGGTTCAAACGGATCCGCGCGTCCTGCGACGTCCTGCGCACGGTGGTGGCCGACGGGCGGGTGGCCGGCAGCGCGGCGGTCTACGGGGAGCCCGGCGAGCGCGAGGTGACGTACTGGATCGACCGCGCCTACTGGGGCCGGGGCGTGGCGACGGCCGCGCTGTGCGCCCTGCTCGCCGAGGTCCCCGAGCGGCCGCTCTACGCGCGGGCGGCGGCCGACAACGCCGCCTCGCTGCGGGTGCTGGCCAAGTGCGGCTTCCGCGAGTCCGTCCGGGCACGGGGCTTCGCCAACGGCCGGGGCGCGGAGATCGAGGAGATCGTGCTCGTCCTGGACGCGTAAGAACGGGATGAACGGGGGTGCTTGGGATGAACGGGACATGAGAAATACGGCCGCCGGGGAACGTTCGTGCCCTTCCCGGTCGTCTTCCGTGCGGGATGAACGGGATGAACAAGACGATCAGGCGAGCCTCCGTCTTCACACTGCTGCTCGTGATCGCCCTGCTGGCCAGGGCGACCTGGGTGCAGTTCTACGACGGCAAGGCCCTCGCGGACGACACGAACAACCGGCGCAACGCGATCGAGACGTACTCGCGGCCGCTCGGGAACATCATCGTGGCCGGAAACGCCATCACCGGCTCGGCCCGGACCAAGGGAGGCGACCTCGCCTACAAGCGCACGTACAAGGACGGCAAGCTGTACGCGGCGGTGACCGGCTACGCCTCGCAGGCGTACGCGCCCACCCAGCTGGAGGGCATCTACGCGGATCTGCTCAACGGCACGGATCCGGGCCTGAAGACGGTGATGGACACCCTCACCGGTGAGCGCGCCGACCCCGGCGACGTGATCACCACCATCGACCCGGCGGTGCAGAAGGCCGCCTATGAGGCGCTCGGCGACAAGAAGGGCGGGGCCGTCGCCATCGACCCGAAGACCGGCCGCATCCTGGCCGCGGTCTCGACACCGTCGTACGACCCCTCGGCCCTCACCGACGCGAACACCGCCGGCGGCGCCTGGAAGCGGCTGAACGCGGACCCGGACAAGCCGCTGACCAACCGCGCGCTGCGCCAGCCGCTGCCGCCCGGCTCGACGTTCAAGCTGGTCGTGGCCTCGGCCGCGCTGGAGAGCGGGCTGTACAAGAGCGTGGACGAGCACACCGACAGCCCCGACCCGTACCGGCTGCCGGGCACGGTGACCGACATGCACAACGAGAACCGCTCGGCGCCGTGCCGCAACGCCCCGATCCGGGTGGCGCTCCAGTACTCCTGCAACAACGTCTTCGCCAAGATGGCCGTCGATCTCGGCCAGGACAAGGTGCGGGCGATGGCGGAGAAGTACGGCTTCAACGACGACCACCAGGACGTGCCGGTGCGCGCCTACACGAGCGTGTACCCGAAGGACATGAACGCGTCCTCGACCGCGCTGACCGGCATCGGGCAGTACAACGTCACCGCGACCCCGCTCCAGATGGCCATGGTCTCCGCGGCCATCGCCAACGGCGGCGAGCTGCCCTCGCCGCACATGGTGTCCCGGACCGTGGACAGCGGCGGCGACGTGGTGCACGACTACGACGCCGACACCGGCTCCAAGCGGATCATCAGCGCCCGGACCGCGGCCCAGCTCCAGTCCGCCATGGAGACGGTGGTCAAGGACGGCACCGGCACCAACGCGCTGATCGACGGCGTGACCGTCGGCGGCAAGACCGGCACCGCGCAGCACGGCGAGAACAACAGCAAGACGCCGTACGCCTGGTTCACCTCGTTCGGCAAGTCCGACAGCACCGGCAAGGAGGTGGCCGTCGCGGTGATGGTCGAGCAGTCGGACGCGGCGCGCTCGGAGGTCAGCGGCAACGGGCTGGCGGCGCCGGTGGCGCGGGCGATGATGGCGGCGGCGCTGAAGAAGTGAGCGCGGGCGCACCGGTGCCGGACGGGCACCGGTGCGCCGGCCTCCGGCAAAGGTCCGGGAGACCTCAGCCGACGAAGTACGTGGGGTTCGGCAGCTTGTACGTACGGCCGGAGTAGCCGCCGTCCAGGTCCGAGTACTGGTCGCCGAAGTCGGCGATGATCCGGTAGCCGAGGTCCTTCTCGATGTGCTCGCGGGTACCGGCCTTGTACTGGACGGTCGTGCACGTCCAGGTGCCCGGCGTGGCGCAGTCCTTCAGGTAGGCCGGCGGGTTGGCCGAGTCCTTGAGGAACATGTGGGCGGCGTCCAGGTTGACGTCGGCGCCGACCTTCTTCAGGTTGGTGACCGCGGCCGCGCGCTGGGCCTCGGTGAGACCGGAGTTGTAGAAGACCGTGACGCCCTTGGCCGCGGCGTACCGCACCAGCTCGGGGCTGCCGAAGACGGCGGGCCGGTTGGCCTGGTTGACGTAGTCGTTCCAGGTGGCCGAGTTGTAGCCGTAGTTGTTGCGCTTCTCGTAGTCGAGGCTCAGCAGCAGCGTGTCGTCGATGTCGAACATGACGGCCGGCTTCTGGTGGTGCGCACGCGCGGTACGGGCGGCCCGGTCGATGTACTTCCTGGCGTCCGCGTCGATCCGCGCCAGGTCCTTGGCGTACGGGCTGGTCGGCGACGCCTGGTAGACGCCGTTGCTGTCGGCGGTCGTGCCGTAGTAGGTGTCGATGTCCTTCGTCAGGAGCCCGATGTTGTAGGGCTCGTGCGTGGAGTTGGCCGTCGACTGACCGGCCGTGGCCGCGCCCGCGCCGTACAGGGCGGCACCGGCGACGACACAGGCGGCGCCGGCGGCGGCCGCTCTGAGGGACTTCCGCATGGATTCTCCGGATCTGGTGGCTAGAGTGATTGACCAGGTCACGGACTGTCTACGCGCATAACTAGCGGTACCGCGAGGCCTGTTATCCGATCGATACGGACGCCTTTTTCCAGCCACGTCCGGGCGCCGCTCCGGAACGCCGGGTTCCGGGGCGCGGACCGGGACATCTCGGGCCGACCGCTACCCGGCCGCGCCACGACGACCTGCGCCCCTGGTCCAAACGGGCGGCTCCGTCAGTGCGCCGCCAGCGCCTCGCGCACCGCCGTGAGGTCCCCGTCCGAGGCCAACCCGGCGTGATACAAACGCAGTTCGGTGGCTCCGGCCGACCGTGCGCGGGCCGCGTCCGCCGCGAGGGTGCGGGGGCTGCCGCCCATCCCGGAGACCACGGTGAAGTTGGCGGCCAGCACATGCCGTTCGCCCGCATGCGCGGCGAAGGGCGCGAGGAGGTCCGTGCCCGCGGTGCAGGGGACCACGACGCCGTCGGCCACGGAGAGGATGTGGGCGGGATCGACGCCCGCGTTCGCGCCGCAGTGCTCGGGGACGGGGTCGGCGTGCAGCAGGACCTGGAACCCGGCGGGCGCGGCGGCGCGTACGGCGGCCACGGCCCGCTCCTGGAGGGTGCGGGCGGCCGTGTTCCGCCAGGCCCGGACGGTGGCGGCCCGCTCCTCGCCGAGCAGTTCCGCCACCATCGGCAGCCCGCGGTCGGCCGCCGCGCCCCGCCACAGCGGCTCCAGCGCCGCCCGCACGGCCGAGGCCAACTCCCCGGCGTCCAGGCCGTGTTCGCCGTAGCCCGTGCGGCAGGAGGGGCAGAAGCACAGGGACATCAGGTACTCCCCGGCCTCGCCCAGGGGCACGCCGGAGATCTTGTCGTGGGCGTGCAGGTGCGGCAGTCCGTACCAGCCGAGCGACTCCAGCTCGGTGCCCCGCGCGCCGGGGCGTACGGCGGCCTCGGCGGCGAGGTCGGTGAGGTAGGCGCGGGTGGCCTCCTGGGCGATGCAGGGCGCCCAGGGGTAGCGGTCACCGTAGGCGTTGACGACGGAGGTGTCCGGATGGTCCGCGCCCAGGCGGGAGTTGTGGGCGAGGACGACCCAGGTGTGGACGGCGAGACCGGCGTCGGCGAGCGCCCGCGCGGCCTCGCCGTGGGCGTCGCCGGGGGCCCAGCGGCCGGCCGGGCGGGGGCGCAGCGCGCGGCCGGTCCAGCGGTCGCCCGGCGGGTAGAGGACGGCCGCGTGCTCGGCGGTGACGATGCGGTGGCGGGGGTGGCGCGGGGTCAGGGCGCGGGTGGAGTGGTAGGCGGCGGCGAGGGTCACCTGCTCGACGCCGAGCCCGGCGATGCGGGCGGGGGCGTCGGGGTCCCCGTTGACGTCCCAGGGGTAGACGAACGCGGCGGCCTTCACCCGGACTCCTCCAGCGTACATTCTTGTGACCGTCGTCCATATTCATGAACGGCCTCACGCTAGGGGCCCCGCGGGGGAGGGTCAAGGACGATGAACTCCGGTCCCGCGCACGGCCCCTGACCCGAAGGAGACCGAGGATGCCCGCACCCCGTACCGTCCTGCTCACCGGTGCCGCCGGCCGGATCGGCACCCTGATGCGCTCCCTGCTGCCCCAGTACGGCTACACCCTGCGCCTGTTCGACGTCCGGCCCGTCGCGGACGCGCCGGACGCGATCACCGCCGGCCTCGGGGACACGGAGGCGCTGCGCGAGGCGGTGCGGGGCGTGGACGCGGTGCTGCATCTGGCGGGCATCTCGCTGGAGGCGCCCTTCGAGAAGATCCTGAGGTCGAACATCGAGGGCACGTACCGCCTGTACGAGGCCGCGCGCGAGGCCGGCGTGCCCCGGATCGTGTTCGCCTCCTCCAACCACGCCGTCGGCTTCACCCCGGTACCGCGCCCCGGCGAGCCGCGGATCCCGGTCGGCACCCCGCACCGCCCGGACACCTTCTACGGCCTGTCGAAGTCCTTCGGCGAGGACCTGGCCCAGCTCTACTGGGACAAACACGGCCTGGAGACCGTCTCGGTACGCATCGGCTCCTGCTTCCCGGAGCCGGACAGCGTGCGCGGCCTGTCCATCTGGCTCAGCCCGGCCGACGGCGCCCGCCTCTTCCACGCGGCCCTGACCGCCGAGGGCGTCGGCCACACCGTGGTCTACGGCTCCTCCGCCAACACCCGCCTGTGGTGGGACCTGAGCAGCGCGCGGGCCCTCGGCTACGAGCCGCGGGACGACTCGGAGCCGTACGCCGCGAAGCTCCTCGCCGAGCAGGACGAGCCGGGCGCCGCCGGCCCACTCGATCCCGCCGACTCCGCCGGCCCCGCCGAGCGGCTGCTGGGGGGCCGCTTCATCACCGACCCGCCGGTCTGGCCGTACTGAGCCGCACGCAACCGCACGGAACCGCACCGAGCCGCACCACGCCGTACCGAGCCACACGGCACCACACCGCGCCGAGCCGTACCGCGGCCGTACCCCGCCGTGCCGATACGGACGTACGGGCGCCGAACGGGCCCGTAGGCCGCCGTATACGGGCACGCGGGCCGCCCGTTTCCCCTCCGGCCCGCGCCGCCGCGCAGGTCCGCGGCGGGCACCGCGCCCGGCAAACGGGCCCAAGCGGGCAGCATCGGCCGGGCAACAAGCCTGGTCAGGGCGGCGGACCGGCGGTACAACTTCCCCCATGGGCCCGAACGGGCAGTTCCGCGGGGAGGCGGGTGACGAGATGACCGGAACGGCGGAGGAACGCCGCCGCGAGATCGTGCGGGCCGCGCGGGCCACCGGCGCGGTCGATGTCACCGCGCTCGCCGCCCGGCTGGGCGTGGCCAAGGAGACCGTCCGGCGCGACCTGCGCGCCCTGGAGGACCACGGGCTGATCCGCCGCACCCATGGCGGGGCCTACCCGGTGGAGAGCGCCGGCTTCGAGACCACGCTGGCGTTCCGGGCCACCAGCCAGGTGCCCGAGAAGCGCCGGATCGCCGCCGCGGCGGCCGAGTTGCTGGGCGACGCCGAGACCGTCTTCGTCGACGAGGGCTTCACCCCCCAGCTCATCGCCGAAGCCCTGCCCAGGGACCGGCCGCTGACCGTGGTCACCGCGTCCCTGCCGGTCGCGGGCGCCCTCGCCGGGACGGACCACATCCAGGTGCTGCTCCTCGGCGGCCGGGTGCGGGCCGGCACGCTGGCCACCGTGGACCACTGGGCGACGACGATGCTGTCCGGCTTCGTCCTCGACCTCGCTTACGTCGGCGCCAACGGCATCTCCCGCGAACACGGCCTGACCACGCCCGATCCGGCGGTCGGCGAGGTCAAGGCGCGGGCGCTGCGGGCGGCGCGGCGCGCCGTGTTCGCGGGCGTGCACACCAAGTTCGGCGCGGCGAGCTTCTGCCGGTTCGCGGACGTCGGCGCGCTGGAGGCGATCGTGACCAGCACCCTGCTCCCCGCGGCCGAGGCCCACCGCTACGCCCTGCTGGGCCCGCAGGTCATCCGGGTCTGAGATCCCCGAACCCCGTCCCACCCATGGGCATGCCCGCCCACCGAACACCCCTTATCTCCCCATACATCCAGGAGTGATCCATGCGCACCCCGAGCCGACGGAGGCCACGAGCCGTGCTCGTCCTGGCCGCCGCAGGGACGCTGCTCACCCCCCTGCTGTCCGGCTGCTGGGTCGGCGCGGGCGGCGGCGGATCCGGCGGCGACTCGATCAACGTACTGATGGTCAACAACCCCCAGATGGTGGAGCTCCAGAAGCTCACCGCCTCGCACTTCACCAAGGAGACCGGCATCAAGGTGAACTTCACCGTGCTGCCGGAGAACGACGTCCGCGACAAGATCAGCCAGGACTTCGCCAACCAGGCGGGCCAGTACGACGTCGCCACCCTCTCCAACTACGAGATCCCGATCTACGCCCGCAACGGCTGGCTGCGCCCGATGGACGCCTACGTGGCGAAGGACCCGTCGTACGACGAGAAGGACATCCTCGCGCCGATGCGCCAGTCCCTCACCGGCGACGACGGCAAGCTCTACGGGCAGCCCTTCTACGGCGAGTCGTCCTTCCTGATGTACCGCAAGGACGTGTTCGCGGCGAAGGGCCTGACCATGCCCGCCCACCCCACCTGGCAGCAGGTGGCCGACCTCGCCGCGAAGGTGGACGGCGCGAAGCCCGGCATGCGGGGCATCTGCCTGCGCGGGCTGCCCGGCTGGGGCGAGATGGCGGCGCCGCTGACCACGGTCGTGAACACCTTCGGCGGCACCTGGTTCGACAAGGACTGGAAGGCCCGGCTGGACTCGCCCGCCTTCGAGAAGGCGACGAAGTTCTACGTCGGCCTGGTCCGCGCGCACGGCGAGTCCGGGGCCGCGCAGTCCGGGTTCGCCGAGTGCCTGAACGACATGACGCAGGGCAAGGTCGCCATGTGGTACGACGCCACCTCCGCGGCCGGCTCCCTGGAGGCGAAGGGCTCCCCGGTGAAGGGCAAGCTCGGCTACGCCCCCGCCCCCGTCGAGCGGACCGCGTCCTCCGGCTGGCTCTACACCTGGGCCTGGGGCATCCAGCACGCCTCCCACAACCCCGACAAGGCATGGAAGTTCGTCTCCTGGGCGTCGGGCAAGGAGTACGAACAGCTGGTCGGCGAGACCAGCGGCTGGCCGGACGTGCCCGCGGGCAAACGGGCTTCGACGTACGAGAACGCCGACTACCGGCAATCGGCCGCCGCCTTCCAGGAGATGACCCGCCGGGCCATCGAGAGCAGCCGCCCGAACGACCCCGGTGTGCAGCCGCGGCCCGCGCCCGGCATCCAGTTCGTCGACATCCCCGAGTTCACCGACCTCGGCACCAGGGTCTCCCAGGAGATCAGCGCGGCCATCGCCGGACGCCAGTCGGTCGACACGGCCCTGAAGAAGTCCCAGCAGCTCGCCGAGAAGATCTCCAAGGAGTACGAGGGACGATGACCACCACCACCGCCCCCGGCGTGGCCGCCCCCGCCCGGCCGCTGAAACGGCCCCCGGCCCGGCTGCGCGCCTGGGCCATCCGGGCCCCGCTGCTCCCCGCCCTCGTCTTCATGATCGCGGTCACCCAACTGCCGTTCGTGGCCACGCTGGTGATCTCGTTCTTCGACTGGAACGCCCTCTACCCCAAGGCCCGCCGCTTCACCGGCCTCGCCAACTACCGCCAGGTGCTCACCGACGCGGACCTGCGCCACTCGGTGTGGACGACCGTGCTGCTCACGGTGGCCGTGGTGCTGGCCAGCCTGGTGCTGGGACTGCTCCTCGCCCTGCTCCTGGACCGGCGCTTCCCCGGCCGGGGCGTCGTCCGCACCCTGCTGATCGCGCCCTTCCTGGTGGTCCCGGTGGCCGCCGCGCTGCTGTGGAAACACGTGCTCTACAACCCCGAGTACGGCCTGCTCAACGGGCTGCTGCACTACGTGGGCGGCCCCCAGCCGGACTGGATCTCGCGCACCCCGCTGCTCGCGGTGGAGGCGTCCCTGGTGTGGCAGTGGACGCCGTTCATGATGCTGATCCTGCTGGCCGGGCTGCAGAGCCGGGACCGGGAGCAGATCGAGGCGGCTCGGGTGGACGGCGCGGGCGACTGGCAGATCTTCCGCCATCTCACCCTGCCCCACCTGCGCCGCTACCTCGAACTGGGCGCGCTGCTCGGCTCGATCTACATCGTGCAGAACTTCGACGCGGTGTTCACCCTCACCTCCGGGGGCCTCGGCACGGCGAACCTGCCGTACACCGTCTACCAGAGCTTCTACCAGGCGCACGAGAACGGTCTCGCCTCGGCCGCGGGGGTCCTGGTCGTCATCGGCTCGCTCGTCATCGCGACCTTCGCGCTGCGCGTGGTCTCGTCCCTGTTCCGTGAGGAGGTGGCCCGCTCATGACCGCGCTGAAACGCCACGGTCCGGGCCTCGTGGCCTGGCTGGCCGGCATCGTGTTCTTCCTGCCCATCGCCTGGATGGCGCTGACGTCCTTCCACTCCGAGCAGGACGCGGCGACCAACCCGCCGTCCTTCGGCGCCGCCCTCACCCTGGACGGCTACCGCGAGTTCTTCGGCGTCGGCGGCGGGGCGAGCCCCTGGCCCGCGCTGATCAACTCCGGTGTGGCGTCGGTGGTTTCCACGCTGTGCGTGCTGCTGCTCGCGCTGCCCGCCGCCTACGCGCTGTCGATCCGGCCGGTGCGCAAGTGGACGGACGTGCTGTTCTTCTTCCTGTCCACGAAGATGCTCCCGGCCGTCGCGGGGCTGCTGCCGATCTACCTGTTCGCCAAGGACACCGGGACGCTGGACAACATCTGGCTGCTGGTCGTCCTCTACACCGCGATGAACCTGCCGATCGCGGTGTGGATGATGCAGTCCTTCCTCGCCGAGGTGCCGGTCGCGGTCATCGAGGCGGCGCGGGTGGACGGCGCCCGGCTGCCGACGATCCTCGCCCGTGTCGTCGCCCCCATCGCGCTGCCCGGCATCGCGGCGACGGCGCTGATCTGCTTCATCTTCAGCTGGAACGAGCTGCTGTTCGCCCGTGTGCTCACCGGCGTGGTCGCCGAGACCGCGCCCGTCTTCCTGACCGGCTTCATCACCAGCCAGGGCCTGTTCCTGGCCAAGGTGTGCGCCGCGTCGCTCGTCATCTCCCTGCCGGTGCTCGCCGCGGGGTTCGCCGCCCAGGACAAGCTGGTCCAGGGCCTGTCGTTGGGAGCCGTGAAATGAAGGCCGCCGTCATCGAGTCACTGGGCCGTGCCGTCGTCACCGAGGTCCCCGACCCGGCGCCGGGACCCCGCGAGGTCGTCGTCGAGGTCGCCGCGTGCGGGTTGTGCGGCACCGATCTGCACATCCTCCAGGGCGAGTTCGCGCCCAAGCTGCCGATCGTGCCGGGCCATGAGTTCGCCGGCACGGTGGTCGCCACCGGCGCTCAGGTCACCGAGGTGACGACCGGCGACCGGGTGGCCGTCGACCCGTCCCTGTACTGCTACGAGTGCCGCTACTGCCGCAACGGCCACAACAACCTGTGCGAACGCTGGGCCGCGATCGGCGTGACCACGGCCGGCGGGGCGGCGCAGTACGCCGTCGCCCCCGTCGCCAACTGCGTCAAGC
The DNA here is from genome assembly GCF_056435325.1 of Streptomyces sp. NPDC043952. Classification (NCBI taxonomy): domain Bacteria; kingdom Bacillati; phylum Actinomycetota; class Actinomycetes; order Kitasatosporales; family Streptomycetaceae; genus Streptomyces; species Streptomyces sp. NPDC043952. The sequence goes on along the minus strand of NZ_JBWKES010000019.1, from coordinate 51,437 downwards.
TGCCCGAGCACGTACGCACCGAGGACGCGGCCCTGATCGAACCGCTGTCCTGCGCGGTGCGCGGCTACGACGTGCTGCGCTCCCGGCTCGGCGCCCACGTCCTGATCTACGGCTCCGGGACCATGGGCCTGATGATGCTGGAGCTGGCCAAGCGCACCGGCGCGGCCAGCGTGGACATGGTGGACCTGAACCCGGCCCGCCTGGACACGGCCCGGCTGCTCGGCGTCTCGGGCGCGGCGGCCGGCGCGGACGAACTCGACCGGCCGGGCGGCTGGGACGTGGTGGTGGACGCGACGGGCAACGCGGCGGCGATCCAGGACGGTCTGGGCCGGGTGGCGAAGGCGGGCACGTTCCTCCAGTTCGGGGTCGCCGACTACGCCACCCGCGTGCAGATCGACCCGTACCGCATCTACAACCAGGAGATCACGATCACCGGTTCGATGGCGGTGCTGCACAGCTACGAGCGGGCGGCGGAACTCTTCGCGGGCGGCGTCCTCGACCCGGACGTCTTCATCAGCGACCGGCTCCCGCTGGAGCGGTACCCGCAGGCGCTGGAGCAGTTCGCGGCGGGGGTGGGACGGAAGATCGTCGTCGTGCCGTGATGGTCGTGCCGTGCGGGTGTGCCCTGGGCGACGGGTGACGCCGGTGGTAAGGGAACGGTAAAGCGGTTTCGTTCGTTACCCCCCACATGACAGCTATGACCCCTGGCTCGAACGTTCCGCTCTCCGCCGCGCGCATCACGGTGGACGTGGCCGCTCCGGTGCGGCTGGACGTCTCGGGCCTGCTGCTCACGGGCGACGGCAAGGTGCGCTCGGACGACGACTTCATCTTCTACAACCAGCCGTCCGGACCGGGTGTGGCCTACCGGTCCGGCGGCGGTACCGCGCCCGACGCGATCACGGTCGACACCGCGGCCGTGCCGCCGGACATCGAGAAGATCGTGGTCACGGCCAGCCCGGACGCGGCCGGCCAGACCTTCCAGGGCATCGAGCCGACGGCCACGATCCGCGACGCGGACGGCGGCGCGGTGCTGGCCACGTTCACCCCGCCGCAGCTCGGCACCGAGACCGCGCTCGTGGTCGTGGAGATCTACCGCCGCGGCGGCCAGTGGAAGGCCCGCGCGGTCGGCCAGGGGTACGCGAACGGGCTCGCGGGCATCGCGACGGACTTCGGCGTCACGGTGGAGGAACCGGCGGCGGCTCCGGCGGCGCCGCAGCAGCCGGTGGCTCCCCCGCCGCCGGTGGCACCGCCGGTGGCCCCGCCGGTGCCCGCCGTGCCGCCGGCTGCTCCCCCGGCTGCGGCCCCGGCTCCGGGCGCGGGGAAGATCAGCCTGGACAAGGGCCGGGTCAGCCTCCAGAAGAACCAGACGGTGTCGCTGGTCAAGGGCGGCCGGCCGCTGCTCTCCCAGGTGCGGATGGGCCTCGGCTGGGAGCCGGCGTTCCGCGGCGGCGACATCGACCTCGACGCCTCCGTCATCGCCTACGGCCCGCAGCGCAACCACATCGACAGCTGCTACTTCGGCAAGCTCACCATCCTCAAGGGCGCGGTCAAGCACTCCGGCGACAACCTCACGGGCGAGGGCGCGGGCGACGACGAGGTGATCGTGGTCGACCTCGGCCGCATCCCCCAGGAGGTCACCGGACTCGTCTTCACGGTCAACTCCTTCACCGGCCAGAAGTTCACCGACGTCGCCAAGGCGTACTGCCGCCTGGTGGACGCCGCGACGGAGGAGGAGCTGGTCCGCTTCGACCTCACTCAGGCCGAACCCCAGACCGGCGTGATGATGGCCAAGCTGGTCCGGCAGTTCTCGGGCGAGTGGGAGATGACCGCGATCGGCGACTTCGTGAAGGCGCGGACGGTCCGCAACATGGTGGACCCGGCGGCGAAGGCCCTCTGACGCCGGGCGTGGGGGCGCCGGGGCCGCTCGCGCGGCTCCCCGCGCCCCTCCGGGCCGCTACTGCCAGGGCCAGCGCGCGTCCCGCGCCGCCTCCAGCAGCGGGATCATCCGGAAGGCGGAGTCCGACAGACCGCCGAAGGTGTGCCGGTGGGCGGAGCCGGAGGGCCCGTGACCGGCGCGGTAGCCCTCCAGGTTCCAGGTGTAGACCGGCACGTCCGCGGGGATCTGGTCCGCCGGCTCGCCGTGGCGGTCCCCGGCGTACTGCTCGTCGGTGACGATCACCACCCGGTCGTGGCCGCGGTAGTGCCGCCGGATCGCCCCGGTGGTGTCCGTGCCCCCGAGGTCCCCGAACCGCTCCAGGACCCTGAGCACGGACTCCCCGCGCCGGAAGGCGACCTGCGCGCTCGTCGATCCGAACTCCACCAGGTCCGCGGACGCGGCCCGCACCGCCAGTGCCGTGCCGAAGACCGCCGCCGCGTCGGCGCGGGTCAGCCGGGAACCGGTCCCGGACGCCGCCCAGAACATGGACCCGGACCGGTCGACCAGGACGAGCGTGCGCCCCGGCAGCGCGGGCACGTTCGCCAGCGAGTGGCCGAGCGCCCGCTCCAGCGGGTACGCCCACCGCAGCGAGGGCGCGTGCTGGTACGCGGCGAGGTAGCGGAAGGGGAACTGCCGCGAGCGCGCCACCTCTTCGGGGTCGCTGATCCGGGCCGCGACCCGCTCGGCCACGGAGTCGGACACCCCCGCCTCGTCGAAGTTGCGGAGGTTGCGCACGAGCGCCATCGCGCCCATGGACGGGATCACCGCCTCCCAGGCCGCCTTGTCCAGCGGGCCCTGGAGCCAGCCGGCCAGCGCCTCCCAGGTGATCCCGGCCGCCGCGAGCCGCTCGGCGCCGTCCGGTGAGGTGACGACCGCCCGCCGCTCGGCGACCGGCAGCGCCATCAGCTCACGGCGGGCGGTGAGCATGGGCAGCGCGGCCGGCGGCACTGCCGTCTCCGGGTGGTGGCGCCGGTCGAGCGCGTACCGGAACAGCTCGCCCTGCCAGGGCTTGTCCGGGTCCGGCGAGGCGTGCACGAGGTTGAGGATGTCGCCGAAGCGGTAGCCCTTGGACGCGGTGTCGTACTTCAGCAGCGCCTTGGGGTGGTACAGCCGCCGTACGGCGTCCGCGATCCCCCGCTTGACGGGCTTGGGCACGGCGCGGCCGTACCGCGACACCCAGTAGGCGAGCAACTCGCCCGGTTCGTCGGGCCGTTGCAGTACGTGGTCCACGACCTGCCGGCCGGCGGGTCCGCCGGTCGCGCCCGCGGTCAGCCGCGCGTGCACGTACTCGGCGGCGCCCACGATGGACGCCGTACGCATGTTGCCCTCGCCGCGCAGCCAGCGCAGCAGTCCGGCGGTCCACTCGGGGTCGCGCACGGCGAGGTCGCGCACGAGCCGGGCGAAGCGGTCGTCGCGGTCCTCGCCGGACTCGTAGAAGGTGTCCTGCGAGACGAGATGGGAGACGGCGAGGAGGAAGAGTTCCGAACGCGCGTCGCGCTCGCGGCCGTCGGCGCCCTCGTGGGTGCGCAGGGTGCGGCCGGTCGTGGTCACCGCGGAGCGCGGCTGCGCCTTGACGGCACGCGTGTTGAATCGCGCCATGGTGAATTCCCCCGAATTCCGACACCCTCGGGTGCGTGAAAGAAGTGCGGTGTCCAGAGATCAAGGGCGGCTGAACCGACGGCTGGCGCTCTGCCACTGAGCTACCCGGCACCGAGTGCCGATGGCGGGAGTCGAACCCGCGGCCTCCACCTCGAAGAAAGGAAGTAGGTCCTGCCTGTCGCACCTGGACAGGCAGCACTCTAGGCGGACGGCCGCGGGTCGGGCGAGCGAATTAATCGACCCTCTGCGGGCCTTACTTCTTCTGCCGCTTCCAGGGCCCGGTGATGGCGACCATGATGCCCGGTGTCTGGATGTTGGCGTACAGGGTCCGCCCGTCGGGCGAGAAGGTGACGCCGGTGAACTCGCTGTACTCCGGCTCCTGTTCGGTGCCGATGTACAGCTCGTTGCGCGCGATCGGGTAGGTGCGGCCGCTGTCGGTGGCGCCGAACAGATGCTGGACGCCCTCGCCGTCCTCGGCGATGACCAGACCGCCGTACGGCGAGACGGTGATGTTGTCCGGGCCGTCGAACGCGCCGTCCTTGCCCGGATCGGGGTTCACGCCGAGCAGCACCTTGAGGGTGAGGGTCCGGCGCCGGGGGTCGTAGAACCAGACCTGGCCGTCGTGCTGGAGGGGGCTCTCCGCGCGGGCGAAGGAGGAGACGACGTAGACGCCGCCGTCACCCCACCACATGCCCTCCAGCTTGCGGGCGCGGGTGACCTGGCCCTCGCCGAACTGCTTGCGGGTGGAGACCTGCCGGGCGTCGCGGTCGGGCACGTCCACCCAGTCGACGCCGTAGACCGTGCCGGTCCTCGTGGCGCGGGAGAGGTCGTCCACGAACCGGCCACCGGAGTCGAAGCACTTGAAGGCCTGGAGCACGCCGGCGTCGTCGGCGAGGGTGCGCAGCCTGCCGCGGCCGTGGCGGAACCCGGCCGGCGGGGTCCAGCGGTAGAGCAGGCCGTTGGGGCCCGCGGCGTCCTCGGTGAGGAAGAGGTGGCCGCGCTTGGGGTCGACCACGACGGCCTCGTGGGCGTACCGGCCCAGCGCCTTGACCGGCTTGGGGGCGCGGTTGGCCCGGCGGTCGGCCGGGTCCACCTCGAAGACGTAGCCGTGGTCCTTGGTCATGCCGTTCTGGCCGGCCTTGTCCTCGGTCTCCTCGCAGGTCAGCCAGGTGCCCCAGGGGGTGTTGCCGCCCGCGCAGTTGGTGGAGGTGCCGGCGATGCCGACCCACTCGGCGACGTGGTCGCGGCGCACCTCGACCACCGTGCAGCCACCGGCCGCGGCGGGGTCGTACACCAGGCCCTCGGTGAGCGGCACCGGGTAGGTCCACTTGGCGCGCGGGCCCGCCAGTTCGTGGTTGTTGACGAGGAGGGTGGTGCCGCGGGGGCCCTCGAAGGTGGAGGTGCCATCGTGGTTGGACGGCGTGAACTCGCCGGACTCCAGGCGGGTCCTGCCGCTGTAGGTGATGATCTGGTAGCTGAAGCCGGCGGGCAGCGCGAGGATGCCCTCGGGGTCGGACTCCAGGGGGCCGTAGCCGACGGCGGGATGGCCATCGCCGTGGCCGTGGCCGTGGGCCGGCGCGGTGTCGGTCTCCGTGGACGCGAGGGCGTTCGGCGCGGTGGCGAGCACGCCGGCGCTGCCCGCCAGGGCGATCCCGGCACCGGTGATCGCGGAGGTTCTGGCGAAGTCCCTGCGGGTGAGCGACATGGTGTCTCCTGTGACGGATGGGTGTGCCGTGGAGGGCGGCGGACCTCGTTCGGCGCACACGCTCCCGGCGGTGCCTGAACGGCAGTTGAACGCGGGGCCACCACAGCCACCCATGTTCAAGAAACCGTATGCACCACCCCAAGGACAAACCAAGCACCACGGCGGACCGACGTGACGGCACGGCTCGCACCGCCGATCACCGCGCGGAGCGCGTACGGTTTCCCGCCGCACGGAGCGCGTACGGCTTCCGCCACACAGAGCACGTACGGCTGCTACCGCACAGCGGCCCGGCCGTCCCCTCCCTCCACCGCGACGGCGCCCAGCCACCCCACCAGCGGCCGACGGCCTCGGCCCCGCACGGCCACCCGGCCCGCCCCGCCCGCCACTGCCACCGGGCCGCGCTCACCCCGCTACAACCGCCCACCTCACCCCAGCTCGGGTCACCCCGCCCCGCCGCTCAACCCCCCTGCTGCGACCGCGCCTTGAACGCTGCCTTGCGGGCCTGCTTGGCCACCTTCTTGTCCGGGTGCAGCCGTCCCATCGCCTCCAGCACCTCGGCCGTCGCCGGGTGCTCCACCCGCCACGCGGCCGCGAAGAATCCGCTGTGCTGCTCGGCCAGCCCCTCCACCAGGGCCTGCAGCTCCTCGGAGTTGCCCTCGGCGGCCAGTTGCGCGGCGACGGTGTCGATGGTCAGCCAGAACACCAGGTCCTGGGAGGGCGCCGGCACATCGGCCGCGCCCCGCTCGCTCAGCCACACCCGTGCGAGGCCGCCGAGTTCGGGATCGTCCAGCACCTCCCGCAGCGCGGGCTCCGCCTCCCCGCCGACCAGGGACAGCGCCTGCTGGCAGCACAGCCGGCGCAGCGGCCCCCCGGCGTCGGTGCCCCGCGCCGCGGCCAGCAACTCCCGCGCGGCGGCGAGCGGTTCGCGCCGGTTCAGCCACAGCTCCGTCTCGGCGAGAGCGGCGGAGGCACCGAACGCGGCGGTGCCGTCGAGCAGCACGTCCGCCCCCTTGTCGGCGAGTTCGCCGACCACCGGGGCCTCGAAGCCGGCCTCCATCAGCCGCGCCCGCAGCCCGTAGGCGCCGAGCGGGGTGAGGCGCACCATGCCGTAGCGGGAGACATCGGCCTCCTCCACCGGCGCGGCCGGTTCCTCGTCGGCGTCGGCCATCAGCGCCTCGTCCACCGGCCGGTACTCGACCAGGCCGACCGGCTCCAGCGTCCGGAACTGGTCGTCCAGGCGCATCATCGCGTCGGAGACCTGCTCCAGGACGTCATCGGTTGGCTCGCCCATGTCGTCCGGCACGATCATCGACGCGGCGAGGGCGGGCAGCGGGACCGGCTGCTCCCCGGCGCCGTCCTCACTCACCGTCAGGAGGTAGAGGTTGCCGAGCACCCCGTCCAGGAACGCGGCCTCGGCCTCGGGGTCCCAGTCGAGTGACGCGAAATCGATCTCGCCGCCCTCGTCCAGCGCGTCCACCAGATCGTCCAGATCGGGCACGCTCGCGTCGGCCAGCACGGTCTCCAGCGCGGCGAGCCACACCGTGAGGATCTCCTGCGGGGAGCCGGTGAGCAGGGCCAGCGCCTCGCCCGCCCGGACCGTTCCGCGCTCCTCGTCGGCGATCTCGACCAGGCCGGAGTCCAGCGCCACCCGCCAGGCCTCGGCGGCGTAGGCGGCCGCGTCGTCGCCGGTCAGTCCGAGCTGTTCGGCGGCGGCGGGGAGCTGTTCCTCGACGAGGCTGCCGCCCGCGTCCACCCGAGTGCCGGGCCCGGCCCAGCGGGCGAGCCGGGCCGCGCGCGAGAGCAGGGGCGTCGACAGCGCGGCGTGCGCCAGCTCCGCTTCGGGATGCAGCCGTACGGGCGGCAGGGGGGAGCTGTCTGACATCGGCTGGATCTCCTCGGACCGTGAAACGTGCTCAGCCCCTCAGCCTAGACGGGTTTGGCCCCATGCCGCCCGGTTCATCTTCCCGTCAACCCCGGTACATGGCCGAAACCTTGACAAGTCCCGGCCGCAGGCTGGAGATTGACGCGCGTAGAAGTCGGGAGAACGATCGTTCACTCGGCCCTATGCGTGTCACGGAGGGCAACAGCCCCCACACGCACCCGAACCACCTCGTCCCGGCGCCCCGTAACATCCCCGGAGGGATCCCTTGCCGAGCAGGTCCACCGCGCGTCTCGCCGCGCTCACCGTCGCCGCCGTTTGCTCCGCCGCGTCGGCCGTCGTCCTCACCTCTCCCGCGCACGCCGACGCGGTGCGCATCCACGACATCCAGGGCACCACCCGCCTGTCGCCGTACGCCGGGCAGAAGGTTTCGGACGTGCCGGGCATCGTCACGGCCACGCGCACCTACGGCTCGTCCAAGGGCTTCTGGTTCCAGGACGCGACGCCCGACGACAACCCCGCCACCAGCGAGGGCATATTCGTCTACACCAGCTCGACGCCGAAGGTCGCGGTCGGCGACTCGGTGACGGTGACCGGCACGGTCTCCGAGTACGTCCCCGGTGGTGCCGCCTCCGGTGAGCAGTCCGTCACGGAGATCACCAAGCCGACCGTCACCACCGTCTCCACCGGCAACGCCGTCCCGGCGCCGGTCGTCATCGACGCCCGGTCGGTGCCGGGCCGGTACACGCCGGGGGGCGACCCCGCCGACGGCGGCTCGATCAACAACCTGCCGCTCCAGCCCAAGAAGTACGCCCTGGACTACTACGAGTCCCTTGAGGGCATGAACGTCCAGGTGAACAACGCCCGTGTGGTCACCGCCACCGACCCGTACAGCGAGCTGTGGGTCACGGTGAAACCGTACGAGCACCGCGACAGCCGCGGCGGCACGGTCTACGGGTCCTACGACTCGCAGAACACCGGCCGTCTCCAGATCCAGTCGCTGGGCGCCACCACCGACTTCCCGAAGGCGAACGTCGGCGACACCCTGACCGGCACCACCACCGGCCCGCTGGACTTCAACCAGTACGGCGGCTACACCCTGGTCGCCGGCCGGCTCGGGACGCTCAAGAGCGGCGGGCTCCAGCGCGAGACCACGAAGAAGCAGACCGCCAGGCAGCTCGCGGTCGCGACGTACAACGTCGAGAACCTCGACCCGTCGGACAAGACGTTCGACCAGCACGCCGCCGCCATCGTGCACAACCTCCAGTCCCCCGACATCGTGTCCCTGGAGGAGATCCAGGACGACAACGGCGCCACGGACGACGGCACGGTCGACGCGAGCGTCACCGTGAACAAGCTGATCGACGCGATCGTCGCGGCGGGCGGCCCGAAGTACGACTGGCGCTCCATCAACCCGGTCAACGACAAGGACGGCGGCGAGCCGGGCGGCAACATCCGCCAGGTGTTCCTGTTCAACCCCGAGCGGGTGTCCTTCGTGGACCGCGCGGGCGGCGACTCCACCACCGCGGTCGGCGTCGTCAAGGAGCACGGCAAGGCTCAGCTGACCGCCTCGCCGGGCCGGATCGACCCGGCCAGCACCGCCTGGCAGGACAGCCGCAAGCCGCTGGTCGGCCAGTTCGTCTTCCAGGGCAAGACCGTCTTCGTGATCGCCAACCACCTGATCTCCAAGGGCGGCGACCAGAGCCTGACCGCGCAGTACCAGCCGGTCACGCGCAGCTCGGAGACCCAGCGCCACGCGCAGGCGCAGGAGGTCAACGCGTTCGTCAAGGACATCCTGAAGATCCAGAAGAACGCGAACGTGCTCGCCCTCGGCGACATGAACGACTTCGAGTTCTCCGGCACCGCGAAGATCCTCGAAGGTGACGGCGAGCTGTGGTCGGCGATCAAGTCGCTGCCCAGGAGCGAGCGTTACACCTACGACTACGAGGGCAACTCGCAGGTCCTGGACCAGATCCTGATCAGCCCGTCGGTGCGCCGCGACGAGTTCCAGTACGACAGCGTGCACATCAACTCGGAGTTCAACGACCAGATCAGCGACCACGACCCGCAGGTGCTGCGCTTCCGCCCCTGACCCCGGCGGTTCAGGACTGGCTGAACACCCCGTTCAGCCAGTCCTGCCAGGCGGTCCCGGCCGCCCCGGCATCGGCGTCCGGCGCGAAGTCGTGCACGCTGACGCCGAGCGGCGCGCCCCAGCGGCCCCGGCCGAAGAGGCGGACGAGGGCGCTGCCGGTGCGCAGCCCGACGAACTCCGGTGTCCGGTAGTCGAGTACGGCGTCCAGGGTCCGCCCGCCGGGTCCGCGGACCTGCACCTTCGTCCCCGCTCCCGCGTCGTCCGGCAGCCCGAGGGCGCGGGCCGCGGCTGCGAGCGCCTCCGGTACGGCCGAGGAGGCGGGCCCGGTCGCCTGCGCGAAGGCGACCGGGGCGGGCGCGAAGTGCGTCAGGTACGCGCGCAGGGTGTGCAGATAGAAGTCGGTGTGCTTGTTCGCGCCGTCGTACTGGGTGTCCCAGTCGTCGGTGAAGATCCCGCTGTGGACGTAGCGCACGAAGGCGCGGCGGCCCTCGTCGCGGGGTTCGATGGTGTGGTCGAGCTGGTTGAGCGACTGCGTGGGCATGCCCACGTCCTCGCTGCGGTTGACGTAGCGGTGGGGCGGTTCCCAGACCACGACGGTCGAGCCGAAGGGGCCCCGGCCGCCCTCGCGCGGCTCGGGCGGGTCCATCGGCCACAGATAGCCCGCGGTCCCGGTGGTGACCGCCGCCCACACCCGCTCCGGCGGGACATCGACCTCGAACTCGCGGACGATCTCGAATTCCTTGCTCATGGCGGGGCTCCTACTCGGCTTCCGGTGCGGGTTCCAGGGCGGCCGGCCGGTCCTTGACCGCGGGGTGCAGGGCGACGACGATCCGGTGGTCCCGGCCACCCTCGGCGTCCGGGGCGTCGTACTTGCGGATCAGGGCGGTGACACCCGCCGTCAGCTCCTGCACGAAGGCCGCGCGGTCGGCGGCGGAGGCGAACCGCACCCCGCCGTCCAGGGCGTACGTCGCGAGCGGCTTGCGGGCCCTGGCCGCGCCATTGATCAGCGCCCCGACATCACGCACCAGGCGGGCGCCGAGCGCCAGCAGCCAGCGCGCGGACAGCTGGTCCCGGAAGCGGTCCGGGTCCGGCTGCACGGCGGGCAGGGCGGCGGGCGAGATGACGTACGACGCGGCGCTCGCCCGCATCAGCCGCTCGGTGACATTGCCCTTGCGGCGCTCCCCGGCCAGCTCGACCAGTCCGTGCCGCTCCAGCGTCTTGAGGTGGTAGTTCACCTTCTGCCGGGGCAGTCCGACCTTGCCGGCCAGCATCGCGGCCGACGCGGGTCCGGCGGCCAGTTCGGCGAGCAGCCGGGCCCGGACGGGGTCCAGCGACACGGCCGCGGCCTCGGGGTCCTCGATCACGGTCACATCCAGCATGCGCTCACCCTCCCACCGAAAACTTTTTTCGTCCAGGCGGACGGAGTTTTCGGTGAGAGGGTGAGCCAGGTGCCGGAAGCCCTCCGGAGGCCGGGTCGGTCAGCAGCCGCGCCGGCGCCTGAGCATCCCGGCCGCGATCAGGGCGACCGTCCCGGCGGCGGCCGCCATCAGCACCGGCCGCGGCAGCCCGCGCAGGCCCTCGGCGGCCTTGCGGGCGGGCGGCGCGAGCTGCCGCTGGGCCACGGCGGCCTTGTCCTGGACGCGGTGCCCGGCCTCCAGCGCGCGGTCGCGCAGGGGCTGGCCGTCGGGCCGGCCGCTCCGGCTCTGGAGGGTGTGCCCGGTGCGCGCGGCCGTCCCCTGCACCGCGTGGCCCGCCTGCGCGGCGCGTCCCTTCACGGCGTGCGCCGCGTGCGCGGCCCGGTCCTGGGCGCCGTGCCCGGCCTGGGAGGCGCTGGAGCGCAGCTGCACGGTCATGGCGCCGGCCTTGTCCTTCAGATCGGCGGCCCGCGCCCGCGCCCGGCCCTTCACATCGGCGCGGCCCACCAACTGGGCCACGGTGTCGCCGAGTTGGTTCCGGGTCTGCGCGATCTGCGCGCGCAGCTCGTCGGGGCCCTTGGCGCCCGAACCGTGCGGGGTCCTGTGGGTCATCGATGTGCCCTTTCCTTGATCACGTCGACATCGGCCCGGACACTGCCCAGGGTCTCCTCGGGCATGGGCGAACCGGCGCGGCGCAGCTGGGCGCGTCCGGTGACGGCCAGGACGGCGGCCGCGGCGAACAGCAGGGCCGCGACGATCAGCGCCGACGCCCACAGGGGCAGCACCAGGGCGAGGGCGGCGGTGGCCGCGCCGGCCAGCACGATCAGTCCGACGTAGCCGAGGGCGCCCGCGGCGCCCAGCATGCCGCCGCCGCGTCCGGCGCGCTTGCCCTTCTGGGCCAGTTCCGCCTTGGCGAGGGCGACCTCCTGCCGCAGCAGCTGGGAGAGCTGCTCGGTGGCGCGATTGACGAGTTCCCCCGTGGAGGGGTGTCCGTCGACTGCGGGGCGCGTAAGCGGTCGTGTGTGCGAGGTCATGGTCACGGTGTCCCGCCTCCTTCCTGTACGGAACATCCGGGTACCCAGGGCCGGGGCGCGTCAGCCCTGCTCGGCTCCCCCGGTCCCGCGGTCGCCGAGCCGCGCGAGCTGGGACTGGAACCAGTCGAGCCTGGCCTGCAACAGCGCTGCCTCGGCGACCAGTTCGGGCACCCCCATCCCGGCGCCCGGCACCGGCTCGGCGACGTTCCCGGCCGGGACGCCGCCGTCCGCCCGCACCCGCAGGCCCTCCCCGGCGAGCCGGGCGAACTGCGCGAGGGTGACGGACGTACGACCGCGTGCACAGCCCGCGCAGCCGGGGGCCAGGGCGCGCCAGCCGGGCCGGCCCCAGCCGGCGTCGGCCAGCAGGACCGCGGTGGCGCCGCAGGCGCAGAGGCCCGCGGTGGCGGTGCGCACCCGCTGGCGGGCGTAGCGGAATCCGCGCTCGAAGCGGATGTAGGAGCCGAGCACGGAGACTTCGAGCAGCAGCGCGGTGCGGTGCTCGGCGGTGCAGCGCAGGGCGTCGGCGGCGGCGCGGTCGTGGACGCAGTGGAAACCGCAGTCGCACAGGCGCGCGGGCGGGCGGTGCCTGCGGCCGTAGACGCAGGACGCCTGGTCGAGAACCCCGTACGGAAGCGCGCCGCCGAGCGACACCCCGGTGAACCCTGCCCGAGTGCCGTCCTGGGACAGCACCGGGTGGGCGATCTTGTAGCCGGTCGGCGGCTCCGTGGGGCGTTCCACCGGGAGCCGCAGTTTCATCGGCCGGCCGGAACCTCTTCGCGGGCCGGCTCGGCCGGTGCGGGACGGGCGTCCGCCACGGGCTGCCGGGTCTCTTCCTCGTGGATCCGCGGCCGCTCCTCGGCGACCCCGGTGGCCAGTGCCTTGCCGAGCTTCATGGTGCCTCCATGGCTGACGTCGGTGATGACCCTTCGCCCATAGTGACCCATGAACGGCCGAGTTGGACACACGACCTTGCGCCACACTCGAACGTGTAAGCAAACTTACCGATACTCCGAAGAAAAATTAAGTAGAGCTACGCGGATGACCTGCCGACACTAACGGGTATGACGATCACACACCGCCCCTCCCCCTTCGGCCGCGTCCTCTGCGCGATGATCACCCCGTTCACCGAGGAGGGCGCGCTGGACCGGGCCGGCGCGCAGGAACTGGCCGCGCACCTGGTGGCGGAGGGCTGCGAGGGGCTGGTCCTCAGCGGCACCACGGGCGAGTCGCCGACCACCAGCGACGCCGAGAAGGCGGAACTGATCACGGCCGTACGGGAGGCGGTCGGCGCGCGGGTCCCCCTGATCGCGGGCATCGGCACCGCCGACACCCGGCACACCGCCGAACTGGCCCTCGCGGCCGAGAAGGCGGGCGCCGACGCCGTCCTGGTCGCGCCGCCCTCCTACAGCAGGCCGCCGCAGGACGCCGTCGCCGCCCACTTCCGCGCCATCGCCGACGCGAGCGGACTGCCGGTCCTGCTCTACGACATCCCGGCCCGCACCGGCACCCGCATCGCCCCGGAGACGATCCTCCGCCTCGCCGAACACCCCCGGATCGCCGGCGTCAAGGACTGCTCCTACGACTTCCTCGGCACCCAGAAGGTGCTGGCGCGGACGGACTTGGCCTATTACGCGGGCTGCGACGAACACAACCTCGCCCTCTACGCCGTCGGCGCGGCCGGGTGTATCAGCACCGTGGCCAACGCCGCCCCGCGCCCCATCCGCGCCGTCCTCGACGCCTTCGACGCGGCCGACACCGCACGGGCGCGGCAACTCCAGCTCAGGACAACGCCGTTGATCGAGTCGATGATGTCCGCGGGCCTGCCCGGAACGGTCACCGCCAAGGCCCTCCTGTCCCGGCTCGGCCTGCCCGCGGGCCCGGTCCGCGCCCCGCTGCTGCCCGCCTCCCCGAAGGTGACGGCCCAACTGCTCGCACGGCTCGAAGAACTGACCGAATCCTGATCCGCGCTCCCCCCGCCTGCCGTACCGTGTCCCCGTGAGCCGCCCCCTGCTGTTCCTGGACGTCGACGGTCCCCTGAACCCGTACGCGGCCGAGCGGGAGCACCCGCCCGAGGGGTATACGACGATCCGGGTACCCCTGGCCGCCCGTCGTCCCCTGCGGGTCTGGCTGAACCCGGCCCACGGCCCGGCGCTGCTGGCCCTCGGCTACGAGCTGTGCTGGGCGACGACCTGGATGGCCGAGGCCAACCACTGGATCGCCCCCACCCTCGGGCTGCCCGAACTGCCGTACGTCGACTTCGGTACGGGCCTGTTCGCGTACCGGCCCGACGGGGTGCACTGGAAGACGGAGGCGATCGTGGCGTACGCCGGGGGCCGGCCGTTCGCCTGGGTGGACGACGAACAGAGCACTGAGGACGCGGTGTTCGTGGCCGACCACCACCCCGCACCGGCCCTGCTGCACCACGTGAACCCCCGCATCGGCCTGCGCGAGGGCGACTTCACGGCACTGAGGGAGTTCGCGTCCGGCCTGTCCCCCGCATGACCGAGCGCCCCGCACCGCGGGGGCGAGGGGCGCTCGGGGCGTACGAGGCAGGTCAGTTGTGGCTGTGCAGGATGTCGTTCAGGCCGCCCCAGACCGCGTTGTTCGGGCGGGCCTCGACGGTGCCGGTCACCGAGTTGCGGCGGAAGAGGATGTGCGAGGCGCCGCTCAGGTCGCGGGCCTTGACGATCTGGCCGTCGGGCATGGTGACGCGGGTACCGGCGGTGACGTACAGACCGGCCTCGACCACGCACTCGTCGCCGAGGGCGATGCCGACGCCCGCCTCCGCGCCGATCAGGCAGCGCTCGCCGATGGAGATGATCACATTGCCGCCGCCGGACAGGGTGCCCATGGTGGAGGCGCCGCCGCCGATGTCCGAGCCGTCGCCGATGACGACACCGGCGGAGATGCGGCCCTCGACCATCGAGGTGCCGAGCGTGCCGGCGTTGAAGTTGACGAAGCCCTCGTGCATCACGGTGGTGCCTTCGGCCAGGTGCGCGCCCAGCCGCACGCGGTCGGCGTCGGCGATGCGCACGCCCTTGGGGGCCACGTAGTCCGTCATGCGGGGGAACTTGTCGATCGAGGTGACCTGGAGGTGCAGGCCCTCGGCGCGGGCGTTCAGCCGCACCTTCTCGATGTCGTCCACGGCGACCGGGCCGAGCGAGGTCCAGGCGACATTGGCGAGGTGGCCGAAGATGCCGTCCAGGTTCAGGCCGTGCGGCTTGACCAGGCGGTGCGAGAGCAGGTGCAGGCGCAGGTAGGTGTCGTGCGCGTCCAGCGGCTTCTCGTCCAGCGAGGCGATGACCGTACGGACCGCGACCACCTCGACGCCCCGGCGGGCGTCCGGGCCGGTCGCCGCGGTCGCGCCGCCGCCCAGCAGCTCCGCGGCGCGCTCCGCGGACAGCCGCTCGGTGCCGGCCGGGCCCGGCTCCGCGACCAGCTCGGGCGCGGGGAACCAGGTGTCGAGGACGGTGCCGTCGGAGGCGATCGTGGCGAGGCCGGCGGCGACGGCGCCGGTGGTACGGGAAGCAGTGTCGGTCATGGGACAAAACCTAACGTGGCACGGGGTGCGGGGGCGAACCGTGTCTCACGTGCCGGTCGGCTTCGCACGGCCGGGCCGTGTTCAGCCGATCACCCGCCGGAGCGCCTCCCGCGCGTACCCCTCGTCGTACGACCCGCCGGTCAGCAGCACCTGGAGGCAGATCCCGTCCATCAGGGCGAGCAGCGCCCGTGCCGTCACCGCGTCGACGCGGGCGGACAGGCGCGCGGCCGTCTCCTCGGTCCACCGGGCGGCGACGGGCCGCAGGGCCGGGCGGCGCAAGGCGGCGAGGTACAGCTCGTACTCCAGCTCCGCGCCGGGGCGGTCGCCGTTCAGCCAGTCGCCGAGGACGCGGGCGAGCCCGGCCGCGAGGTCGGCGTCGTCCAGCACCCCGCTGCCGTCGAGCACCCCGGCGAACCCCTCGTTCGCCTGGCACAGGGCGGCCACCAGCAGGTCGTCGAGGGTGGCGAAGTGGTACGTGGTGGAGCCGAGCGGCACATCCGCCTCCGCGGCGACGGTGCGATGGCTCAGCCCGGCGAGCCCGTCCCGTCCGGCCACCCGGAGCGCCGCGTCGATGATCCGCTGCCGCCGGTCGGGGTCGTAACGCCGCGCCATCAGTGGCTCGCCCCGCCAAGGTTCAGCACCACCACTCCCCCGATGATCAGCAGGATCCCGGCGACCTTCACCGCGCTGAGCCCCTCCCCGAACAGCAGCAGCCCGAGCACGGCGATGGCCGCGGTCCCCACCCCGGACCAGATCGCGTACGCCGTACCGATCTGCACCGTCTTCAGCGTCTGCGCCAGCAGCAGGAAGGACACCAGATACCCCAGCGCCGTCACCAGCGAGGGTCCGAGCCTGCTGAAACCGTGGCTGTACTTCATCGCCGTCGTGGCGGTCACCTCGGCGGCTATGGCACCGGCGAGCGTCAGATATCCCATGCGGACGAGCGTACATATGACTGTGTACGGCCGTACATAACGACTGTACGACGAGTCGGCGAACACAAGGCGGCGGGCGACGGGCGGCGCGGCCTCGGGGCATGCGAAGCCCCAGGGCATGCGAAAGGGGCCGCGGCATTCCTGCCATGGCCCCTCGCGCAAGCCCTCTGCCGGACGTGGTCAGACGTTGAAGCCCAGCGCGCGCAGCTGCTCGCGGCCCTCGTCGGTGATCTTGTCCGGGCCCCACGGCGGCATCCAGACCCAGTTGATCCGGAGCTCGTTGACGATGCCGTCCGTGGCGGACTTGGCCTGGTCCTCGATGACGTCCGTCAGCGGGCAGGCCGCGGAGGTCAGGGTCATGTCCACGGTGGCCACGTTGGAGTGGTCCACGTGGATGCCGTAGATCAGGCCGAGGTTGACGACATCGATGCCCAGCTCGGGGTCGACCACGTCCATCAGGGCCTCGCGGAGTTCCTCCTCCGAGGCCGGCTTCATCTCGACGGTGTCGCTCATGCGGTCTTCCTTTCGGCTTCGGCGCCACCCAGCGCCTGGGCCGTCGCGTCCTTCCACGCCATCCAGCTCAGGAGGGCGCACTTGACCCGCGCGGGGTACTTGGAGACACCGGCGAACGCGACCGCGTCCTCCAGCACCTCCTCCATCGCGTCGTCCGGCTCGATCTTGCCCTTGGACTGCATCAGCTCCAGGAAGGTCTCCTGGATCTTCTGCGCGTCGGGCAGGTCCTTGCCGACGAGGAGTTCGTTCAGTACGGAGGCCGAGGCCTGGCTGATGGAGCAGCCCTGGCCCTCGTACGAGACGTCCGCGATCTTCGTGCCGTCGTACTTCACGCGGAGGGTGATCTCGTCGCCGCACGTCGGGTTCACATGGTGCACCTCGGCGTCGCCATCCCGGAGACCACGCCCGTGCGGGTTCTTGTAGTGGTCCAGGATGACTTCCTGGTACATGGAGTCCAGCTTCACGGTTTTCGACACGCCTCTCAGCCGAAGAAGTTCCGTACGTGCTCCAGGCCGTCGACCAGAGCGTCGATCTCGGCCGGCGTGGAGTACAGATAGAACGACGCTCGCGTGGTCGCGGGAATTCCGTAGCGCAGGCAGACCGGACGGGCGCAGTGGTGGCCGACGCGGACCGCGATGCCCTGCTCGTCCAGGACCTGGCCCACGTCGTGCGGGTGGATGTCGCCCAGGGTGAAGGAGATCGCGGCGCCCCGGTCCTCGGCCGTGGTCGGGCCGATGATCCGCAGATCGGGGACCTGGGCCAGGCGCTCCACCGCGTACTGGGTGAGGGCGTGCTCGTGCGCGAGGATCTTCTCCATGCCGATCGACTGGAGGTAGTCGATCGCCGCGCCCAGACCGACGGCCTGCGCGATCGGGGGCGTGCCCGCCTCGAACTTGTGCGGCGCCGGAGCGTACGTCGAGGAGTGCATCGAGACGGTCTCGATCATCTCGCCGCCGCCCAGGAACGGCGGCAGGTCCTCCAGCAGCTCCTGGCGGCCCCACAGCACGCCGATGCCGGTCGGGCCGCACATCTTGTGGCCGGTGAAGGCCACGAAGTCGGCGCCGAGGGCCTGTACGTCCAGCGGCATGTGCGGCGCGGCCTGGGAGGCGTCGACGCACACCAGCGCGCCGACCTCCTGGGCGCGGCGCACTATCGCCTCGACCGGGTTGACGGTGCCCAGGATGTTGGAGACCAGCACGAAGGAGACGATCTTGGTCTTCTCGGTGATGATCTCGTCGATGTTCGACAGGTCCAGGCGGCCGTCGTCGCTCAGGCCGAACCACTTCAGCTTCGCGCCGGTGCGCTGCGCGAGCAGCTGCCACGGCACGATGTTGGAGTGGTGCTCCATCTCCGTGATGACGATCTCGGTCTCGTGGTCGACCCGGTAGGGCTCGTCGGCCCAGCCCAGCATGTTGGCCACGAGGTTGAGGGACTCGGAGGCGTTCTTGGTGAAGATCACCTCGTCGCGGCTGGGGGCGTTGACGAACTCCGCCACCTTGTCGCGCGCGCCCTCGTAGAGTGCCGTGGCCTCCTCGGCGAGGACGTGCACGCCACGGTGGACGTTGGCGTTGTAACGCTCGTAGTACTCGTTGAGGGCGTCCAGTACCTGGCGCGGCTTCTGGCTGGTCGCCGCGTTGTCCAGGTACACGAGCTTCTTGCCGTCGTGGACCACACGGTCCAGGACGGGGAAGTCCTTGCGGATCGCCTCGGTGTCGAGGAGGCCCGACAGCTGTGTCACGCGGATGCGCCACCCTTCACGTATGCCTCGTAGCCCTCGTTCTCCAGCTTGTCCGCGAGCTCCGGGCCGCCGGATTCGACGATGCGGCCGGCGGCGAACACGTGCACGTGGTCGGGCTTGATGTAGCGCAGGATGCGCGTGTAGTGCGTGATCAGCAGGGTGCCGACCTCGCCCGTCTCGCGGACGCGGTTGACGCCCTCGGAGACGATGCGCAGCGCGTCGACGTCCAGGCCCGAGTCGGTCTCGTCCAGGATCGCCATCTTCGGCTTGAGCAGTTCGAGCTGGAGGATCTCGTGGCGCTTCTTCTCACCGCCGGAAAAGCCCTCGTTGACATTGCGCTCGGCGAAGGCGGGGTCCATGTGGAGACGCTCCATGGCCTCCTTGACCTCCTTCACCCAGGTGCGCAGCTTCGGGGCCTCGCCGCGCACGGCGGTGGCGGAGGTGCGCAGGAAGTTGGAGACCGAGACGCCGGGGACCTCGACCGGGTACTGCATGGCCAGGAACAGGCCGGCGCGGGCGCGCTCGTCGACGGACATCTCCAGGACGTCCTCGCCGTCGAGCAGCACGGTGCCCTCGGTGATCGTGTACTTGGGGTGACCGGCCAGCGAGTAGGCGAGGGTCGACTTGCCGGAGCCGTTGGGGCCCATGATGGCGTGCGTCTCGCCCTGCTTCACGGTCAGGTCGACGCCCTTGAGGATCTCCTTCGTGGCGTTGTCGGCCTCGACGGTGACGTGCAGGTCTCGGATTTCAAGCGTTGCCATGGATGCCTCAGGACTCCTGGGTGAGGGAGACGAGCACGTCGTCCCCTTCGATCTTTACGGGGTAAACGGGGACGGGGCGCGTCGCGGGGAGGCCGGACGGCTTGCCGGTGCGCAGGTCGAACGCGGAGCCGTGCAGCCAGCACTCGATCTGGCAGTCCTCCACCTCGCCCTCGGAGAGCGAGACATTCGCGTGGGAGCAGATGTCGTAGATCGCGAACACCTCCCCCTCGGTGCGGACGACCGAGACCGGCGTGCCGTCGAGTTCCACCCGCTTGGGGGTGCCCTCCGTCAGCTCGCTCAGCCCACAGGCGCGTACGAAACTCATGCGACCGAGGCCTCCAGCTCCTGCTCGATCCTGACGAGCAGGCGCTCCTCGATGTCGGCGACGCCGATCTGCTGGACGAGTTCGGCGAAGAAGCCGCGGACCACCAGACGGCGGGCGTCCTGCTCGGGGATGCCGCGGGCCATCAGGTAGAACAGCTGCTCGTCGTCGAAGCGGCCGGTGGCGGAGGCGTGACCGGCGCCGACGATCTCACCGGTCTCGATCTCCAGGTTCGGCACCGAGTCGACGCGGGCGCCGTCGGTGAGAACCAGGTTGCGGTTCATCTCGTAGGTGTCGGTGCCCTCGGCCTTGGCCTCGATGAGCACGTCGCCGATCCAGACCGCGTGCGCGTCGTCGCCCTGGAGCGCGCCCTTGTAGACGACGTTCGACTTGCAGTGCGGGGTGTTGTGGGTGACCAGCAGGCGGTGCTCCTGGTGCTGGCCCGCGTCGGTGAAGTACAGGCCGTACAGCTCGGCCTCGCCGCCGGGGCCCGCGTAGGAGACGCGCGGGTGCAGTCGTACGAGGTCGCCGCCGAAGGTGACGACGACCGACTTGAAGGACGCGTCCCGGCCGATCAGCGCGTTGTGCTGGGCGGTGTGGACGGCCTTGTCGTCCCAGTCCTGGACGGAGACGACGGTCAGCTTGGCGCCGTCGCCCAGCACGAATTCGACATTGGCCGCGAGCACCGCGTCACCGGTGTGGTCGATGACGACCACGGCCTCGGCGAAGGCGCCCAGCTCGATCACCTGGTGGGCGAAGGCGGTGCCGCCCTGGCCGTGCACGGCGATGCGGACCGGCTCGGTGAGCACGGTCTCCTTGGGCACGGTCACGACCGAGGCCTGCTCGAAGGCGGAGTACGCCTGGGCGGCGACCCGGTCCACGGGGGTGCCGGCCCGGCCGAGGCGCGCGTCGTCGCGGCCCACGGTCTCGACGACGACGCCCTCGGGGGCCTGCACGTCGACCTTCACGCCGTCACCGGTGGCGACGGCGGTGCCGTCGTGCAGCCCGCGCAGGCGCTCCAGCGGGGTGAACCGCCACTCCTCCTCGCGGCCGTGCGGGACGGGGAAGTCCGCGACGTCGAAGGACGGGGGGACGCTCATGCGCGTGGCGACGGTCGACTCCGCGGCGACCGCGATCGAGCCCGTGGTGGTCGCGCCCACGGGGATGTTCTGAGCCTCAGCCATGGCTGTCGTATTGCTCGCTTTCTCAGGTCAGTGGCGTGATGGTGGGGCGGTGGGCGGTCAGCCGACCGCGCCCTCCATCTGGAGCTCGATCAGCCGGTTGAGTTCGAGCGCGTACTCCATGGGCAGCTCCTTGGCGATCGGCTCGACGAAGCCGCGCACGATCATCGCCATCGCCTCGAACTCGGTCAGACCGCGGCTCATCAGGTAGAACAGCTGGTCCTCGGAGACCTTGGAGACGGTCGCCTCGTGGCCCATGGACACGTCGTCCTCGCGGACGTCGACGTACGGGTACGTGTCGGAGCGGGAGATGGTGTCCACGAGCAGCGCGTCGCACAGCACGTTCGACTTGGAGCCGTGGGCGCCCTCGCCGATCTCGACCAGACCGCGGTACGAGGTGCGGCCGCCGCCGCGCGCCACGGACTTCGACACGATGTTGGACGAGGTGTTCGGCGCCATGTGGACCATCTTGGAGCCGGCGTCCTGGTGCTGGCCCTCGCCCGCGAAGGCGATGGACAGGGTCTCGCCCTTGGCGTGCTCGCCCATCAGGTAGACGGCCGGGTACTTCATCGTCACCTTGGAGCCGATGTTGCCGTCGATCCACTCCATGGTCGCGCCCTCGTACGCCACGGCGCGCTTGGTGACCAGGTTGTAGACGTTGTTCGACCAGTTCTGGATGGTCGTGTAGCGGCAGCGGGCGTTCTTCTTGACGATGATCTCGACCACGGCGCTGTGCAGCGAGTCCGACTTGTAGATCGGCGCGGTGCAGCCCTCGACGTAGTGCACGTAGGCACCCTCGTCGACGATGATCAGGGTCCGCTCGAACTGGCCCATGTTCTCCGTGTTGATACGGAAGTAGGCCTGGAGCGGGATCTCCACGTGCACGCCCTTCGGCACGTAGATGAAGGAGCCGCCGGACCACACGGCGGTGTTCAGCGCGGCGAACTTGTTGTCACCGGCCGGGATGACCGTGCCGAAGTACTCCTTGAAGAGTTCCGGGTGCTCCTTGAGCGCGGTGTCGGTGTCCAGGAAGATGACGCCCTGCTCCTCCAGGTCCTCGCGGATCTGGTGGTAGACGACCTCCGACTCGTACTGGGCGGCCACGCCGGCGACCAGGCGCTGCTTCTCGGCCTCGGGGATGCCCAGCTTGTCGTAGGTGTTCTTGATGTCCTCGGGCAGGTCCTCCCAGGACTCCGCCTGCTTCTCCGTGGACCGCACGAAGTACTTGATGTTGTCGAAGTCGATGCCCGAGAGGTCGGAGCCCCAGTTCGGCATGGGCTTCTTCTCGAACAGCTTCAGGCCCTTGAGGCGCAGCTTGGTCATCCACTCCGGCTCCGACTTCTTGCCGGAGATGTCGCGGACGACGTCCTCGTTCAGTCCGCGCCGGGCGGAGGCGCCGGCCACGTCGGAGTCGGCCCAGCCGTATTCGTACTTGCCCAGGCCCTCGAGCTCAGGGTGGGCAGTCTCCGTGGGGAGAGTCATGCGGGGTTCCTCCCGGCCGTGCTTGCAGGTGCGTCAGTGGAAATCTTGGGAATGAACGTCGTGCAGACGCCGTCGCCGTGCGCGATGGTCGCCAGTCGCTGGACATGGGTACCCAGCAGCTCGGCGAAGATCTCCGTCTCCGCCTCGCACAGCTGCGGGTACTGCTCCGCGACATGGGCGACCGGGCAGTGGTGCTGGCAGAGCTGCTCGCCGACCGGTGCGCTGCGCGCCGTAGCAGCGTACCCGTCCGCGCTCAAGGCCTTGGCCAGTGCTTCCGCGCGCTTGTCCGGGCTCGCGCTCTCGATCGCCCGGCGGTACGCCCTCGCCTGGGCGGCGATCCGGGCGCGGGCGAAGGCGGAGACCGCGCCGGGCCCGCCCTCGTGCTCGGCGATCCAGCGCAGCGCGTCCGCGGCCAGCTTGTCGTACGACTGGTCGAAGGCGTCGCGGCCGCAGTCGGTGAGCGCGAAGACCTTGGCGGGGCGGCCGCGCGTGCGCGTGCCGTACACCCGCTGTTCCCGGGCCTCCACCACGTCGTCCGCGGCCAGTGCGTCCAGATGGCGCCGGACGGCCGCCTGGGTCAGGCCCAGCCGGCCCGCGAGTTCGGCGACGGTCGAGGGCCCGTGGTCCAGGATGGATCGCACGACGCGGTTGCGCGTGGAGCGCTCACCGGTCGCGAACTCCTCCTGCGGGGCCCCCGTGAGGGCCTCCCGAGCCTCGTCGACGTTTTTCACAACGCCATTGTTGCGTAATTCATCCGGGCCTGACAAGCGCCGTGCGGATCATCGACGGTGCCCTGCATCACTTAGGTCTACCTAATCTGACCTGCGGAAATGATCTCTGATCGATCATCCGGAGCCCGGCCGCCGAGGAATCCGGTGGCGCCTCACCCGCCCGTCCGGAAGACTCCCCGGCCATGGCCACACCCCCTCCCACCGGGCCTCTTGTCACGCGGGACGACATCGCCGCCGGGCTGCGGATGCTCGGTGTCACCCCCGGCGAGACTCTTCTCGCACATTCGTCCCTGAGTTCCCTCGGATGGGTGAACGGCGGGGCCGTGGCGGTCGTCCAGGGGCTCCTCGACGCCCTCGGTCCCCACGGCACCCTGGTCGTCCCCGCCCAGTCCGCCGACCTCTCCGACCCGGCCCTGTGGGGGAACCCGCCGGTGCCCGAGCAGTGGTGGGACCGGATCCGGGCCACCATGCCGCCGTACGACCCCCGCACCACCCCCACCCGCGGCGTCGGGGTGATCCCGGAGACCGTGCGGACCTGGCCCGGCGCAGTGCGCAGCGCGCACCCGCAGACCTCCTTCGCGGCCGTCGGCCCCCGCGCGCGGGAGATCACCGAGGCCCACGCCCCCGACTGCCGGCTCGGCGAGCGAAGCCCGCTGGCCCGCCTGGAGGAACTGGGCGCCCGCGTCCTGCTGCTCGGCGCGGGCTACGACACCTGCACCGCCTTCCACCTGGCCGAATACCGCGTGCCCGGCCCGCTCGTCCGGGTCGGCAGGCCCGCGCCGGGCGGCGGCTGGGAGACGGTGACCGAGGTGTCGATCACCTCCGAGCCGTTCGGGGAGCTGGGCCGCGACTTCGAGCGGGCGCGTCCCGTCGTACGGGGCGAGGTGGGCGCCGCCGACGCCCGGCTGTTCCCAGTGGCGGACGCCGTGGCCTACGCCGAGGAGTGGCTGAGGGCCCGCCGGTCCCCCGCGCGCGGCTTCCCGCACCCCCGCGACTGATCGGCGAGTGCTCTCCCTAGACTCGGGTCCATGCGAAGTGAGCCTGTCGTCCAGGTCCAGGCCCTGGTGAAGCGGTACGGCACGAAGACCGCGGTCGACGGCCTCGACCTGGAGGCCGGGGCGGGCGTGACCGCCGTTCTCGGACCCAACGGCGCCGGCAAGACCACGACGGTCGAGACCTGCGAGGGGTACCGGAAGCCGGATTCCGGCACGGTGCGCGTCCTGGGCCTCGACCCCGTGCGGCAGTCGGCCGAGCTGCGGCCCCGGATCGGCGTGATGCTCCAGTCCGGCGGCGTGTACTCCGGCGCCCGCGCGGACGAAATGCTGCGCCATGTCGCCAAGCTGCACGCCCACCCGCTGGACGTGCCCGCCCTGATCGAACGGCTCGGCCTCGGCAGCTGCGGCCGCACCTCCTACCGCCGGCTCTCCGGCGGCCAGCAGCAGCGCCTCGCGCTCGCCATGGCCGTCGTCGGCCGCCCGGAACTGGTCTTCCTGGACGAGCCGACCGCCGGCCTCGACCCGCAGGCCCGCCGGGCCACCTGGGACCTGGTGAAGGACCTGCGCGCCGACGGCGTCTCGGTCATCCTCACCACGCACCACATGGACGAGGCCGAACAGCTCGCCGACGACGTCGCGATCATCGACGGCGGCAAGGTCATCGCCCAGGGCTCCCCGGAGGAGCTGTGCAAGGGCGGCGCCGAGAACACCCTGCGCTTCACCGGCCGCCCCGGCCTCGACGTCGGCTCCCTGCTCAAGGCGCTCCCGGACGGCTGCACGGCCGCCGAGCTGACTCCGGGCGCCTACCGGGTCGTCGGCAGGATCGACCCGCAGCTGCTGGCCACCGTGACCTCCTGGTGCGCCCAGCACGGGGTGATGCCGGACCGCATCTCGGTCGAACGGCACACCCTGGAAGACGTCTTTCTCGAACTGACCGGCAAGGAGCTGCGCTCATGACCACCGCGCCGGGTACGTACGCGCCCAAGCCGGGGGCCGCGCCGCTGCCCCGCATGATCGCGGCGCAGGCGGCCCTGGAGACGAAGATGCTGCTGCGCAACGGCGAGCAGCTGCTGCTGACGGTCGTCATCCCCACCCTGCTGCTCGTGCTGTTCAGCTCCGTGGACATCGTGGACACCGGCAAGGGCAAGGCCGTCGACTTCCTCGCGCCGGGCATCCTCGCCCTCGCCGTGATGTCGACCGCGTTCACCGGGCAGGCCATCGCCACCGGCTTCGAGCGCCGCTACGGCGTGCTCAAGCGGCTCGCCGCCTCGCCGCTGCCGCGCTGGGCCCTGATGACCGCTAAGACGGCGTCCGTGCTGGTCACCGAGGTGCTTCAGGTGATCCTGCTGACGGTGATCGCCCTGGCGCTCGGCTGGTCCCCGCACGGCGACCCCGCCGCCGTACTCCTGCTGCTGATCCTCGGCACCGCCGCCTTCTCCGGGCTCGGGCTGCTGATGGCCGGCACCCTGAAGGCGGAGGCGACGCTGGCCGCGGCCAACCTGGTGTTCCTGCTGCTGCTCGTCGGCGGCGGGGTCATCGTGCCGCTGGACAAGTTCGGCGCGGCCGGTCAGCACGTCCTGGGTCTGCTGCCCATCTCCGCGCTCTCCGGCGGCCTGCGGGACGTGCTCCAGCACGGCGCCGGAATGCCCTGGGGGGACCTCGGGATCCTCGCGGTGTGGGCGGTCGTGGGGCTCGCGGCGGCGGGGAAGTTCTTCCGCTGGGAGTGAGCGACGGCACGGCGCCGGACGGGACCCTCGTGAAAGCGTGCACAAGCGGCGGCCTACGATGGTGGGCGTGCCAAAGCTGAACCGCGCCGACGCCGTAGCGGCCCTGCGTAATCCGCTCGCCTTCATCGCCGACCGCTGGACCCCGAAACCGGGGACCGTGCAGCGGGCGGCCCTCGCCGCGCTCGTGATGTCGGTGGCCATCGTCGTCACCGGCGGTGCCGTGCGGCTGACCAGCTCGGGCCTCGGCTGCCCGACCTGGCCCGAGTGCACCGACGGCTCGCTGACGCCGACGCAGGCGCTGAGCTATCACAGCGCCATCGAGTTCGGCAATCGCATGCTGACCTACGTGCTGTGCGCGGCGGTCGGCTGGGCGATCGTCGCCGCCCGCTCCGAGAAGCCGCGCCGTCGGGGCCTGACCCGGCTCGGCTGGGCGCAGTTCTGGCTGGTGATGGGCAACGCGGTGCTCGGCGGCATCGTGGTGCTGGTCGGCCTCAACCCGTACACCGTCGCCGCGCACTTCCTGCTGGCGGCCGCGCTGACCACGGTCGCCCTGGTGATGTGGCAGCGCACCCGCGAGGGCGACGCGGCCCCCCGGCCGCTGGTCGGCAAGGCCGTGGTGCAGCTGGTGTGGTTCCTGGTGGTCGCGGCCGTGCTGCTCATCGCGGTCGGCACGGTGGTCACCGGCGCGGGCCCGCACGCGGGCGACTCCAGCGATGTGCAGCGCATCCCGATCGACTGGGAGACGGTGGCCAAGCTGCACGCGGTGCTCGCGTGGATCGTGGTGACGCTGACGTTCGCCCTGTGGTTCATCCTCAAGGCCGTCGACGCCCCGCACGGCCCGCTGGCCCGCACTCGGGAGCTGTTCCTGATCCTGCTGGCTCAGGGCATCATCGGCTACGTCCAGTACTTCACGCACCTGCCCGAGCTGCTGGTCGGCGTCCACATGCTCGGTTCCTGCCTGGTGTGGATCGGCGTCCTGCGGGTCCTGCTGGCGCTGCGCGAGCGCCCGGAGGCGGAGCTCGGGATGCCCGAGC
Source organism: Streptomyces sp. NPDC043952 (assembly GCF_056435325.1). Taxonomy (NCBI): domain Bacteria; kingdom Bacillati; phylum Actinomycetota; class Actinomycetes; order Kitasatosporales; family Streptomycetaceae; genus Streptomyces; species Streptomyces sp. NPDC043952. The sequence goes on along the minus strand of NZ_JBWKES010000019.1, from coordinate 24,817 downwards.
CCGCGGCCGGGGCCACGGTTCCCACGAACGCCTGACGCACCCCCTCGATCGGCCTCGCTCACTTGTACCCGGCGACCAGCGCGTCGATCGCCGGGCCCAGATAGGCGCGGGTCAGTTCGGCGCGCCGGGTGAGCCAGGTGTCGTCACCGGCCAGAACGGGATCCCCGTACCGCCTGCGGGTGATGTCCTCGACGACCTCGGCGGGCGCGCCGCGGTCCGGCAGCTCGGCCAGGGCCTCCCGCTTGGAGATCAGCCGTCCCCCGCACAGGGTCACGGTCGCCCTGAGCGAAGGTCAGCAGCCCGAGGTCGCCCCAGATGTCCTGGCGCCTCCCCGTGCAGCACCCGGCCGAAGGCGTGCAGCTCGCGCCGGGTGACGGGGGTGACCGGGCGGCGCAGCACATGGCCGTGCGCCTGGGTGAGATGCGCCCAGCCCGGATCGTCGAGGTCGGCTGGGGCGAGACAGCCACAGTGCAGCTTCGCGGCGAGCGGCTCCCGGCGCAGCCGCCGGTGCGGGGATACGACCCGTCGTACGGTCTTCAGACCCGGCGGCGCCGGAAGCACCGCGATCAGATCGAGATCGCTGCGACCCTCCTGGTAGTCACCGCCGGCGAGCGAGCCGTGCGCCCGGACGGCACGGGGGCGCAACGGTGTGAGGGCGTCGAGAAAACATCCGGGCAGGGCTTTTGTCCGCATGCCGCCCAGTGTGGCGCTCCCCCTGGGGCGCGCGGGGCGGTATTCGGCATACGGCTGCGCCGCGCGGGCGCACACCGCGGCGCTCCCGTGGCCGGCTCGTGGATCAGCCCCCGAGCTGGATCCCCGCCATCCGCTTCCACTCGTACGGCCCGGTCGTCACCTTCGCCGCGAACTCCCCGTCAAACGCCTCGTGCACGGTGATTCCGGCCTTCGCCACCGCCTGTTCGGCGATCGCGTAGGAGGGGGCCACCACATCGCCCCAGCCGCCGTCCTCGCCGACGAGCACGATTCGCGCCCCGCGCTCACCGATGTACGCCACCTGCCCCTCCGCGCCGCCGTGGGCCTTGGAGAAGGCGCTGATCCTCCGGGCGAGCCGGGCCACCGTGCGCTCGGCCTTCGCGTCAACCTGCTGCGTGTCTGCCATGCCTGGATGCTACCGACGAGTAGATCAAACGGCGACGGGAGGGGTGCGTGGCCTTGACCACGCGCCCCTCCCGCCGGGAAGCAGGTGCGTCAGCGCAGGAACGGGTCCACCGCGACGGCGACGAAGAGGATCGACACATAGGTGATCGACCAGTGGAACAGCCGCATCTCCTTGAGCTTCGCGCCGGTGACCTCGGCCTTCGCCCGGTTCTGGAGCCCGTGCGCCTCCCAGAGCCAGAAGCCGCCGGCCGCGAGGGCCACGACCGTGTAGAACCAGCCCGTGTACCCCAGCGGGGTGAGCAGCAGCGAGACGGCGACCATCACCCAGCTGTAGATGACGATCTGCCGGGCCACCACCTTGTTGGAGGCGATCACCGGGAGCATCGGCACTCCGGCGCGCGCGTAGTCGTCCTTGACCTTCATCGACAGCGGCCAGTAGTGCGGCGGCGTCCAGAAGAACATCACCAGGAAGAGGATGACCGGTGCCCAGGACATCGAGTCCGTGACCGCGGACCAGCCGATCAGCACCGGCAGACAGCCCGCGATGCCGCCCCAGACGATGTTCTGCGCGGTGCGGCGCTTGAGGATCATCGTGTAGACGACGACGTAGAACAGCAGGGCACCCAGCGACAGCCAGGCGCTGAGCCAGTTGACGGTGAGCCCGAATAGCAGCGTGGAGACGACCCCGAGCGCGATGCCGAAGGCCAGGCACTCGCGCGGGCTGACCATGCCGGTCACCAGCGGCCGCTGCGAGGTGCGGTCCATGACGGCGTCGATGTCGCGGTCGATGTACATGTTCAGCGCGTTGGCGCCGCCCGCGGAGAGGTAGCCGCCGAGGCAGGTCAGCAGCACCAGCTTCAGGTCGGGCACACCCTGCTGCGCCAGGAACATCACCGGCACGGTGGTGATGAGCAGCAGCTCGATGATCCGCGGCTTGGTCAGCGCCACGAATGCCTTGACACGGGCCCCGAACGGCCGGTGGGCCGGGCTCGGGTTCGTACCACCGAGCACGGCAGCTGGACGGGATTCGACGGCCGTCACGCACACCCCTGACAGAGACATCCCAGCGAGCCTCCCCCGGATGAGGTCTTCATAAGGGCTCGCGCGTACCACGCCACTTTAGACGTTGCCCATACCCCGGCCTTCGCGGGGGTGGGGTCGTGTTGGCGGTCACACGGACGGGCTCCCGCGGGAGTCCCGTCGACTTCCCGGAACACCCCTTTATCAGAGATCCCAAAAGAGGCCCCCCACCACTCTTTTGAGCGGTCAGATGAGCACCCCTTTATTCATGTGCCAAATGCCGTCTCGCCCAGTCGGGAGGCGGATCCCGTCGATGCCCGGCAGTCTGGAAACACCCGCGAAAACGCACGTCCTTACGAGGGTAGGCTCGACAACGTCCGGCGGGCAGAAGCACGCCGGCGGCCGGGTGGGCGCGTGCCCCAGGACCGGCGAACGACATGTGGAGAGGAGCCCTGACCCAGGGTGAGCACCAAGCCGACCACCACAGACCTTGAGTGGACCGACCTGGACCAGCGGGCCGTGGACACCGCCCGAGTCCTGGCCGCCGACGCCGTACAGAAGGTCGGCAACGGCCATCCCGGTACGGCGATGAGCCTGGCCCCCGCCGCCTACACCCTCTTCCAGAAGGTGATGCGGCACGACCCGGCCGACCCGGAGTGGGTGGGGCGCGACCGCTTCGTGCTGTCCGCCGGCCACTCCTCCCTGACCCTCTACACCCAGCTCTACCTGGCCGGCTTCGGCCTGGAGCTGGCGGACCTGGAGTCCTTCCGCACCTGGGGCTCGAAGACTCCGGGCCACCCGGAGTACGGGCACACCAAGGGCGTCGAGACCACCACGGGCCCGCTGGGCCAGGGTGTGGCCAACGCGGTGGGCATGGCGATGGCCGCCCGCTACGAGCGCGGTCTGTTCGACCCGGAGGCCCCTCAGGGCGAGTCGCCGTTCGACCACTTCATCTACTGCATCGCCGGTGACGGCTGCCTCCAGGAGGGCATCTCCGCCGAGGCGTCCTCGCTGGCCGGCCACCAGAAGCTCGGCAACCTGATCCTGCTGTGGGACGACAACCACATCTCGATCGAGGGCGACACCGAGACGGCCGTCTCCGAGGACACCGTCAAGCGCTACGAGGCCTACGGCTGGCATGTGCAGCGCGTGGAGCCGAAGGCGGACGGCGACCTGGACCCGGCGGCGATCTACGCCGCGATCCAGGAGGCCAAGCAGGTCACCGACCGGCCCTCCTTCATCGCGATGCGCTCGATCATCGCCTGGCCGGCCCCGAACGCCCAGAACACCGAGGCCGCGCACGGCTCGGCGCTCGGCGCGGACGAGGTCGCGGCCACCAAGCGCGTCCTCGGCTTCGACCCGGAGAAGTCCTTCGCCGTCGAGGACGACGTGATCGCGCACACCCGCAAGGCCCTGGAACGCGGCGCCCGCGCGAAGGCCGAGTGGGAGAAGGCGCTCCAGGTGTGGCGGGACGACAACCCCGAGCGCGCCGCCGAGTTCGACCGCATCGCCAAGGGCGAGCTGCCCACCGGCTGGGAGGAGAAGATCCCGGTCTTCGAGCCCGGCAAGTCGGTCGCCACGCGTGCCGCCTCCGGCAAGGTGCTCCAGGCGCTCGGCCCGGTGATCCCCGAGCTGTGGGGCGGCTCCGCCGACCTCGCCGGCTCCAACAACACCACGATCGACAAGGCCAGCTCCTTCCTGCCCGAGGGCAACCCGCTGCCGGAGGCCGACCCGTACGGCCGTACGATCCACTTCGGCATCCGCGAGCACTCCATGGGCGCCGAGCTGAACGGCATCACGCTGCACGGCAACACCCGTGTCTACGGCGGCACCTTCCTCGTCTTCTCCGACTACATGCGCAACGCCGTGCGCCTGTCGGCCCTGATGCACCTGCCGGTGACGTACGTGTGGACGCACGACTCCATCGGTCTCGGCGAGGACGGCCCCACCCACCAGCCGGTCGAGCACCTGGCCTCGCTGCGCGCCATTCCGGGCCTGAACATCGTGCGCCCGGCGGACGCCAACGAGACCGCGATCGCCTGGCGCGAGGTCCTCAAGCGCTACACCAAGGAATACGGCAAGGGCCAGCCGCACGGCTTCGCGCTGACCCGCCAGGGCGTGCCGACGTACGAGCCCAACGAGGACGCCGCGAAGGGCGGTTACGTCCTGTTCGAGGCGGAGGGCGGCGAGCCCGAGGTCATCCTGATCGCCACCGGCTCCGAGGTGCACGTGGCCGTCGAGGCGCGTGAGCGGCTTCAGGCCGACGGCGTTCCGACGCGGGTCGTGTCCATGCCGTCGGTCGAGTGGTTCGAGCAGCAGGACCAGGGGTACCGGGACTCCGTGCTGCCGCCGTCCGTGAAGGCCCGTGTCGCCGTGGAGGCGGGGATCGGGCTGACCTGGCACAAGTATGTCGGGGACGCCGGCCGCATCGTTTCCCTGGAGCACTTCGGTGCGTCCGCCGACGGCAAGGTCCTCTTCCAGGAGTTCGGCTTCACCGCGGAGAACGTGGCCGCGAAGGCCCGGGAATCCATCGCCGCCGCCCAGCGCTGACGCCCATATACGACACGTAGGAGATGTAATTCCATGACAGACGCACTCAAGCGCCTTTCCGACGAAGGCGTCGCGATCTGGCTGGACGACCTGTCGCGCAAGCGGATCACGTCCGGCAACCTCGCCGAGCTGATCGACCAGCAGCACGTCGTGGGCGTCACCACGAACCCGACGATCTTCCAGAAGGCGATCTCGCAAGGCGACGGCTACGACCAGCAGGTCTCCGACCTCGCCGCCCGCAAGGTCACCGTGGAAGAGGCCATCCGCATGATCACCACGGCGGACGTCCGCGACGCCGCCGACATCCTGCGCCCGGTCTTCGACGCCACGGACGGCCAGGACGGCCGGGTCTCCATCGAGGTGGACCCCCGCCTCGCGCACAACACCAAGGCGACCGTCGCCGAGGCCAAGCAGCTGGCCTGGCTGGTGGACCGCCCCAACACCCTGATCAAGATCCCGGCCACCCAGGCGGGTCTGCCGGCGATCACCGAGGTCATCGGCCTGGGCATCAGCGTCAACGTCACGCTGATCTTCTCCCTGGAGCGCTACCGCCTGGTCATGGACGCGTACCTCTCCGGCCTGGAGAAGGCCAGGGAGCGCGGCCTGGACCTGTCGAAGATCCGCTCGGTGGCGTCCTTCTTCGTGTCCCGCGTGGACACCGAGATCGACCGCCGCATCGACGAGATGGGCACCGACGAGGCCAAGGCGCTGCGCGGCAAGGCCGGCGTGGCCAACGCGCGCCTCGCCTACCAGGCGTACGAGGAGGTCTTCTCCTCCGACCGCTGGAACGCGCTGGAGAACGCGGGCGCCCACAAGCAGCGTCCGCTGTGGGCCTCCACCGGTGTGAAGGACCCGGCGTACAAGGACACCATGTACGTCGAGGAACTGGTCGCGCCGAACACGGTCAACACCATGCCGGAGGCCACCCTGGAGGCCACCGACGACCACGGCGAGATCCGCGGCGACGCGGTCACCGGCACCTACGCCGAGGCCCGCGCCGACCTGGACGCGCTGGAGAAGATCGGCATCTCGTACGACGAGGTCGTACAGGTGCTGGAGGACGAGGGCGTCGACAAGTTCGAGACGTCCTGGAACGACCTGCTGAAGTCCACCCAGGCGGAGCTCGAGCGCCTCGCTCCTTCGGAGGGCTGACTTGTCACCCGTTTCGGGATCCGGAGCGAACCCGCTCCGTGACCCGGCCGACCGACGGCTCCCGCGCATCGCGGGGCCGTCGGGTCTGGTCATCTTCGGGGTCACGGGCGACCTGTCGCGCAAGAAGCTGATGCCCGCGGTGTACGACCTCGCCAACCGGGGTCTGCTGCCGCCGGGCTTCTCGCTGGTGGGCTTCGCCCGCCGCGAGTGGGCGAACGAGGACTTCGCGCAGGAGGTCCACGACGCCGTCAAGGCGCACGCCCGTACGCCGTTCCGTGAAGAGGTCTGGCAGCAGCTCATCCAGGGGATGCGCTTCGTGCAGGGCACCTTCGACGACGACGAGGCGTTCGAGCGGCTGCGCTCCACCATCGAGGAGCTGGACAAGGCGCAGGGTACGGGCGGCAACTTCGCCTTCTACCTGTCGGTGCCGCCGCGCTCCTTCCCGGTGGTCATCCAGCAGCTGAAGAAGCACGGACTGGCCGACCAGTCCGGCGGTTCCTGGCGGCGCGCGGTCATCGAGAAGCCGTTCGGGCACGATCTGAAGTCGGCCGAGGAACTGAACGCCATCGTGCACGAGGTGTTCGCCCCGGACCAGGTCTTCCGGATCGACCACTACCTCGGCAAGGAGACCGTCCAGAACATCCTGGCGCTGCGCTTCGCCAACACGATGTTCGAGCCGATCTGGAACCGGTCCTTCGTGGACCATGTGCAGATCACCATGGCCGAGGACATCGGCATCGGCGGCCGGGCCGGCTACTACGACGGCATCGGCGCCGCCCGTGACGTCATCCAGAACCACCTGCTCCAGCTGCTCGCGCTGACCGCGATGGAGGAGCCCGCCTCCTTCGACGCGCAGGCGCTGGCCGCGGAGAAGACCAAGGTGCTCGGCGCCGTACGGCTGCCGAAGGACCTGGGCAAGGGCACCGTGCGCGGACAGTACGCGGCGGGCTGGCAGGGCGGCGAGAAGGTCATCGGCTACCTCGAAGAGGACGGCATCGACCCGAAGTCGAAGACCGACACGTACGCGGCGATCAAGGTGGGCATCGACAACCGCCGCTGGGCGGGCGTCCCGTTCTATCTGCGCACCGGCAAGCGGCTCGGCCGCCGGGTGACGGAGATCGCCGTCGTCTTCCAGCGGGCCCCGCACTCCCCCTTCGACCACACGGCGACGGAGGAGCTGGGACAGAACGCGATCGTGATCCGCGTCCAGCCGGACGAGGGCATCACGGTCCGCTTCGGCTCCAAGGTGCCGGGCACCTCGATGGAGATCCGGGACGTGTCCATGGACTTCGCCTACGGCGAGTCGTTCACGGAGTCCAGCCCGGAGGCGTACGAGCGGCTGATCCTGGACGTGCTGCTCGGCGACGCCAACCTCTTCCCGCGCACGGAGGAGGTCGAGCTGTCCTGGAAGATCCTCGACCCGATCGAGCAGTACTGGGACAAGCACGGCAGGCCCGCGCAGTACCAGTCGGGCACCTGGGGCCCCGCCGAGGCGGACGAGATGCTCGCACGAGACGGACGGAGCTGGCGCAGGCCATGAAGATAGACCTGACCGACACCACCGCCGGCGAGATCAACAAGGCGCTCGTGCGGGGGCGCCGGGCCATCGGCACCCCCGCCGTCGGCATGGTCCTGACCCTCGTCATCGTCACCGACGAGGAGAACGCGTACGACGCGCTGAAGGCCGCCGACGACGCCTCGCTGGAGCATCCCTCGCGCACGCTGGTGGTCATCAAGCGGATCTCCCGCACCCCGCGCGACCGCACCACCTCGCGCCTCGACGCCGAGGTGCGGGTCGGCGCGGACGCCGGCACCGGCGAGACGGTCATGCTGCGGCTGTACGGCGAGGTGTCCCAGCACGCCGACTCGGTCGTGCTGCCGCTGCTGCTGCCGGACGCCCCGGTGGTCGTGTGGTGGCCGGTGAACGCCCCGCTGGACCCGGCCAAGGACCCGCTCGGCGCGCTGGCGCAGCGCAGGGTCACCGACACCTACGCCGCCGAGGAGCCGGTACGGGAGCTCGCGGCCCGCGCCGCCGCCTACACCCCCGGCGACACCGATCTGTCCTGGACCCGGATCACGCCCTGGCGCTCGATGCTGGCGGCCGCCCTGGACCAGGTCACCTGCGAGGTGCAGGCGGTCGAGGTGGAGGGCGAGGAGTTCAACCCGAGCTGCGAGCTGCTGGCGATGTGGCTCGCGGACCGGCTGGACGTGCCGGTACGGCGCTCCCCGTCCGCGGGACCCGGCCTGACCGGCGTCCGCATGGAGACCACCTGCGGCCCGATCACCCTGGACCGCGCGGACGGCTCACTGGCCACGCTGTCCATCAAGGGGCAGCCGGCGCGGGCGGTGGCGCTCAAGCGGCGCGACACCGCCGAGCTGATCGCGGAGGAGCTGCGCCGGCTGGACCCGGACGACACCTACGCGTCGGCGCTGCGGTACGGGGTGGACCGGCTGCACACGGTTCCGGAGCAGGGGGCCGACGAGGCGCCCGCCGGGACTGCCGGCGAGGGGACCGGGGTCGCCGAGCCGGCGCCCGTCGAGGAGGCGGCCAAGGCGCCCGCGAAGAAGGCGGCGTCCAGGACCGCGAAGAAGGCACCCTCCAGGAAGGCGACGGCGAAGTGAGCACCCCCCAGCTGGTCGTCCACCGCGACAAGGAACTGATGGCCCAGGCCGCCGCGGCCCGCCTGATCACGAAGATCGTGGACGCGCAGGCCTCCCGTGGCACCGCGTCCGTGGTCCTCACCGGCGGCCGCAACGGCAACGGCCTGCTGGCCGCCCTGGCCGCGGCCCCGGCACGGGACGCCATCGACTGGACCCGTCTGGACCTGTGGTGGGGCGACGAGCGCTATCTGCCCGAGGGCGATCCGGAGCGCAATGTCACCCAGGCACGCGCGGCCCTGCTGGACTCCGTCCCGCTGGATCCGGCGCGGGTGCACGCCATGCCCGCCTCCGACGGGCCGTACGGCACGGACGTCGAGGCGGCGGCCGAGGCGTACGCGGCGGAGCTGGCGAAGGCGGCCGGGCCGGAGAACCACGGCTCGGTGCCCACCTTCGACGTGCTGATGCTGGGCGTCGGCCCGGACACCCATGTGGCTTCGCTCTTTCCGGAGCTGCCGGCTGTCCGGGAGACCGAGCGGGCGGTGGTGGGCGTGCACGGCGCGCCCAAGCCGCCGCCGACCCGGATTTCGCTCACCCTGCCCGCGATCCGCTCGGCCCGTGAGGTCTGGCTGCTCGCGGCGGGCGAGGACAAGGCGGAGGCGGCGGCCATCGCCCTGTCCGGCGCGGGCGAGATCCAGGCCCCGGCCGCGGGGGCGAGGGGGGGGGGGTGCGGTCGTTCTGGCAGCGGTGGGTTCCGCCGCGCGATCCCCTCTTCGGTGGGGGGT
>NZ_JBWKES010000019.1:12169-15586 GCF_056435325.1 Streptomyces sp. NPDC043952 | reverse complement strand
CCGCCGCCCCAGCCCCCCCGCCCCCCCCCCCTCCCCCCTCCCTCCCCCCCCCCCCCCTCCCCCCCCCCCCGCCCCCTCCCCCCCCCCCCCCCCCCCCCCCCCCCCCCCCCCACCACGCCCCCCCCCCCCCCCCCCCCCCCCCCCCCCCCCGCCCGGGCCCGCACCCTGTGGCTGCTGGACTCGGCCGCGGCCTCCCAGCTGCCGCGCTCGCTGTATCCGCCGGCGTCCCCGTGACGCCCGGCGGCAGCTAGCCGAAGGAGAGGAGACGGCGGGGGCCGACGGTCCCCGCCGTCTCCCGTATCCGGGCTCAGCGGCCGTACGCGTACCGGGGGCCGTACGGTGTCCGGCCGAGGTGCAGTGCCGGATGGTCCGTCAGGCGTATGCCGAACCGCCGCTTCAGTACGGCCAGTTCGTACAGCGCGATACCGGTGACCGTCACCGGGGCGCCGAGGATGAACACGATGCCGAGGGTGAGCCCGAGGCCGTGCAGATCGCCGGTGAACAGGTCGGGCAGGGCCATCAGCCAGGTGGTGACGATGGCGAGCAGGGGCGGCAGAGCGCGGTGCACGGCCGCCGTCCCGAAGAAGTTCCCGGTGACCCGCAAAGCCCCGGCACCGACGAACCAGACCAGCCATATGGACAGCAGGCCCGGCAGCAACATCACCGTCGAGCTGAGCGCACTTTGATGCTGGATCAGCAGCAGGGTCGCGGCGGCCGAGGCCACGAAGGTGAGCAGCAGTCCCAGGGCCCGCAGCAGCGCCGGACGCAGGGCGCGCAGCGGGCCGCCCTTCCGCCAGATCCACAGCATCACCCCGACCGTCAGCGGGGCGATCACCAGCAGGACACCGCAGGCGACCAGCAGGTTCTCCAGCATCTCCCGGACCGCGAAGTGGTGTTCCACGAAGGTGTAGACGCCGACGGCGGCGACCGTGCCCGCGGCCACCCGGAACCGCTTGAGCTGTTCGACGTCCGGGTCGAGCGGCTCCGGTATCCAGGCGGGGTGGAACACCGCCCGTGCCGCGTGATGGGCCTTCAGATAGTTGCGGTCACGCCGGTCGCCCGGCGCTCGGTACCCCCGTGCCACTGCCGCTCCCCCACGTAGTGTCGTTCATGATCATCGGGAGTGTACGGGACACCGGGCGGCGCACCGGCCGATGTCCCGCGCTCCCCGCCGCCGGTCAGCTACGGCCGCGCAGCTCCCGGTATGTGGCGACCAGCGCCTTGGTCGAGGCGTCGAGGCCGGGCACCTCGGCGCCTTCGGTGAGGGCGGGCTCCACGCGCTTGGCGAGGACCTTGCCCAGCTCCACGCCCCACTGGTCGAAGGAGTCGATGTCCCACACCGCGCCCTGCACGAACACCTTGTGCTCGTACAGCGCGATCAGCTGGCCCAGCACGGACGGGGTGAGTGCCCTCGCCAGGACGGTGGTGGTGGGCCGGTTGCCCTGGAAGGTCTTGTGCGGCACCAGCTCCTCGGGCACACCCTCCGCACGGACCTCCTCGGCACTCTTGCCGAAGGCCAGCGCCTGGGTCTGGGCGAAGAAGTTGGCCATCAACAGGTCGTGCTGCGCCTTGAGTTCACCGCTCAGCTCGGCCACCGGCTCGGCGAAGCCGATGAAGTCGGCCGGAATCAGCTTGGTGCCCTGGTGGATCAACTGGTAGTACGCGTGCTGCCCGTTGGTGCCCGGCGTGCCCCACACGACCGGCCCAGTCCCCCAGTCGACCTGCTTGCCGTCCCGCGCCACGTACTTCCCGTTGGACTCCATGTCGAGCTGCTGGAGGTAGGCGGTGAACTTGGACAGGTAGTGGCTGTACGGCAGTACGGCGTGCGACTGGGCGTCGTGGAAGTTGCCGTACCAGATGCCCAGCAGGCCCAGCAGCAGCGGGGCGTTGGCCTCGGCGGGCGCGGTGCGGAAGTGCTCGTCCATCAGCCGGAACCCGTCCAGCATCTCCCGGAACCGGTCCGGGCCGATGGCGATCATCAGGGAGAGACCGATCGCGGAGTCGTACGAGTAGCGACCGCCGACCCAGTCCCAGAACTCGAACATGTTGTCCGGGTCGATGCCGAACTCGGTCACCTTGCCCACGTTGGTGGACAGCGCCACGAAGTGCCGGGCGACCGCGGCATCGTCGCCGAGCGCGGTCAGCAGCCAGGTGCGCGCGGAGGTGGCGTTGGTAATCGTCTCGATGGTGGTGAAGGTCTTGGAGGCGATGATGAACAGCGTCTCGGCCGGGTCCAGGTCGCGGGTGGCCTCGTGCAGGTCGGCGCCGTCCACGTTCGACACGAAGCGGACGGTCAGGTCGCGGTCGGCGAAGCTGCGCAGCGCCTCGTACGCCATCGCGGGCCCGAGGTCGGAGCCGCCGATGCCGATGTTGACCACGTTGCGGATCCGCTTGCCGGTGTGCCCGGTCCAGGCGCCCGAGCGCACCCGCTCCGCGAAGTCGCTCATCTTGTCGAGGACGGCGTGCACCTTGGGCACCACGTTCTCGCCGTCCACCTCGATCACCGCGTCCCGCGGCGCGCGCAGCGCGGTGTGCAGCACCGCCCGGTTCTCCGTGACGTTGATCTTATCGCCGCGGAACATGGCGTCCCGCAGCCCGAACACGTCCGTCGCCGCGGCCAGCTCGCGCAGCAGCCGCAGCGTCTCGCCGGTGATCAGGTGCTTGCTGTAGTCGATGTGGAGGTCGCCGACCCGCAGCGTGTACCCGGTGCCACGGTCGGGGTCGGCGGCGAACAGCTCCCTCAGATGGGTGCCGGCCAGCTCCTCCTTGTGCTTGGCGAGAGCGGTCCACTCGGGCGTCTGGTTGAGCCTGGTACGGCCGTCTGCGTTCATTTCCGACTTCCGCCTTCTTTCGTGCCTGTCCCAGCGGTTCCAACCTAATTGATCACCCGGGGACGCGGGCCGCCATGGCGCCGTCCTCGGGCGCGGCAACGGGTGCGTCCGTTCCGCCGACGGGTATCAGCGCGCGGACGGAGCGGGCGGCACCCGGAGCGTGGGAGGCGGAGCCGGCCCGGCCGGCGGGGCCGCGCTGCTGCATCGGGGTGGTGCCGGTGGCGCTCCACTGGGGCAGGCCGGGCGCGGAGCCCGTGACGAGGAGCGCCGCGGTCCGCGCCGTACCGGCGCGCAGGACTGCACGCAGGGCGGCGGCCAGGGCGGCCAGCAGCGCGGCGGCGCGCCACAGCCGCCCGGAAGCCCCGCGCCACGCGGGCACCCCCGTCTCCCCCGCCGCCACCGTCGTCACAACTCCCCCTCGCTCTCGTCGCCTTCACAAGAACCGTAGAGGGTGCCACTGACAATCGGTCGGACGCGGGCGGCGGATACGGCTCCGGGGGGGGGGGGGGGGGGGGGGGGGGGGGGGGGGGGGGCGCGGGTTGTGTTTGTGGGTTTTGGGGGTGTTGCGCGGGGGGGGGGTGTCTAT